>CAZIIP010000005.1:0-29108 GCA_964539455.1 uncultured Rhodothermales bacterium | reverse complement strand
ATCCCACAGAAAGATATTTTCGTTGAATGCGGCATCCGTGAATTGTGACACAAAGCCCGAACCGGGTGCAGGTTCGTAGAAATTGGTGGATGCGATTTCCCAGGCTTTCCAGTACATGTCGATCCACACCGGTTCGGCATCGTAGATGGGAGCCGGTAAGGTTGTGCGGAGATCATCCCACGTTGGGAGTGGAGCGGGATCGTAGGATGTTTTCTTGAAGAAGCGTCCTTGTTGGGTCATCTGTTCGTTCGAATCCTGGCCGTATGCGGAAGCAGAGAGTGCAAACGCGAGCAACGTGAAGACCGCTCTACCGTACGCCGCGACGAAACCCGGATGAATATGGGTGTTGGTATTGGTAGATAACATTCGGAAATCTGAGTAGCTCGGTTTGGAAGACCGACGAACCTGCCGGTGAGGTTATCCGGAAAACTATGCCATAGCACGTTTTCGAGTGACATCATAGCTGCGAAATGGGAATTGCGCGGGGGTGATCAGGGATAATTGCCGGCGGCGATCCCGATGTCGATTGTGATTTGGATTTGGATTTGGCTGGATTTGGAGTTTTTGATGCTTCCTGCCTGACCTCCATACAACCGTGTCTTGAGACGGCAGGACTTCCACACCTACATATCATGTAAGTATCTTTTTACGTATTCACATTTTCACGCTTTTGCGCATGCTATATTGGGGCCCCTCCCAGTGCAGTTTTTATTGCATTTTAAAGTCACACAGAACCAGCTACAACCAGTCATCTGCTTCCGGCTATCTTTTTTACCGAACCGTCCGACGAAACCTGCCTGTCATGGCTGCCATCCGAACGCTAACCTGTTGTATCCTCGTAACAATGTTGATCGCCGGCTGCGCTCAGCGAGCCGATGACGGAAACGCGGCTTCCCGGAGCGAGGAACTGCGGATACTGACCTATAACGTCTGGTACGGCTTTACCAGAGTGCCGGAACGAAAGGACGACCTTGTCCGGTGGATCGAGAATCAGCAGCCCGATATCGTGTCCCTGCAGGAATTAAACGGATATACGGAAGCGCAACTTGCGGAAGATGCATCACGCTGGGGCCATGAGCATTCGGTACTGCTGAAGGAAGAGGGCTTCCCGACGGGGCTCACCTCGCGCTTCCCCATCGAAGATGTCGAGATCTATCTTGAAGGATTCCATCACGGACTCATGCGTGCGAGGACCGCCGGGTTGTATATCTATGTCGTACACCTGCATCCAAGTAACTGGCAAACCCGGATTCGCGAAACCGAGCTGATGCTTGACGACCTCGCCCGTCTTCCGGCAGATGCGGATATTGTGTTGGCGGGAGACTTCAATACATTCTCGCCGAAGGATTCAGCTCACTATTCTACGCATACATCGCTCACGACGTTTTTTGCAGCACGCGATACCCAATTCGGCGAAGGTAACCTGCGGGACGGAAATCTCGATTATACCCCGGTTTCGATGATCGAAGCCGCCGGATTCGTCGATTTGGAGGCGCATTTCCGAACATCATTTGCGGGTACGTTTCCCACCCAGATCGAGAAAGAGGGCGAACATGGTGACTGGAGACGGCTGGACTACCTTTTCGCAAACCCGTCACTTGCCGAGCGTTGCCGGACGGCATTCTCCCTCTCTAATGCCACCACAGCACGATTATCCGATCACTACCCTGTGATTGCCACATTTTCCGACGGCGTCGCACACTAAACGGCAACCGCCAGGTATTCGACGTTCGATTGAAGGCAATTTTGATCGCTGAATCGGCTTCAGCGAAAACGTACTTCCGTCAAACAAAAAGCTCCCCCTTCAGACCGCAATGGCAGCCCGAGGAGGAGCTTTCATTTATTGCTATCGAGATCGGTAATGCGAATCGATCCATTCTGACCGTTCACATTGCCTGGAATGCACTAGATCGGCCAGTCGCGTAGGATCCGTTCGGTTTCTTCGGAGTGACCGGACTCGTCACGAACCATATCTTCTAGCTGAACGGCCAATCCTTTGTCACCGAATTCGTCCGCTTCGAGCGCCCGCTGCGTATAGCCCTTGACGGCTTCCTTTTCCGCAGCAAGGACAGCTCTCAGCATATCATGATTGGTCTTCGCGGAAGGCACGGGTGCGGGTGTCGTGACAGGCTCACCACCCAACGCGACAATCTTGTTCGACAAGAATTGCGCGTGCTGCTGTTCGTCAACCACCTCCTCCAAGAAGAATGCAGCGAGCTGCGGTCTGTAGGGACCGGTAGCCTTCGCAGCATAGGTGATGTACTGAATGATCGCGCTCAACTCGTTGGCGAGATCTTCGTTTAAATGGCTAATGAGTGTTTGCTTATCCATCAGCTAACGATTTTTAAGTGTATAGATCCATGGATGATGCCGTCTTTAACGCACCAATCCCGGTTTTGTGCTCGAAAAGACGGCCGGCAATACGGGACGTCCGTCCATCGCGGTTCATTGTCAGATGGTAGCGAGCCTGCGAAAATCCAGCAAGGTGTGGAAGATAATCTTGTTTGAATTGTGGGCATTATCCGCAGCACCATCGGCAATCCGCATGCGGATATGCAATCCGGACCGAGAAGCATACACGCCACGGGTTTCGATTTGATGCGTCGGGCCTTCCCGGTGGATTGTACGCCTATCGGGCTACGGGGCGGACGTTCTCGGAGGCGAAGAAGATGCTCTTGTTAAAGTAACGCAGGAACGCAGGAAAACATGCAGAGCGCAGAACGCACAAAGAGTCGCTGAGATTCGAAGCGAATGGCCCCGGACTTCCGAGGTCCTAACTCTTTGGAGTTCGTATGAGGCTCAGCGTTGGATGGTGAGCCGCCGGACCTGCTGAAAGTCTCCCGATACCATCCGATACAGATACACACCGGAGGGCAGATTCAATCCGGCGATATTGAGCGGCGCGGCGTAATTGCCCGGTTGTCGCATGCGATTGACGAGCGTCGTGATTTCCCTGCCCAGCATATCAAAAAGGCGAATATCTACGTGCGCGGCTTCAGGAACCGAATAAGGAATGCGGGTTGCCGGATGGAATGGATTGGGATAATTCTGACCCAGCACAAACCGATTCGGTACCGGCGCTGCGGATTCGCCCGATGTCCCGGACGTACCGTGCGAGGATGAGGAAACCTGTTTGCCTACTCCTTTCTGCGAAAGGTATGCCTGTGCGTCGTCTGATTCCGCCTCGTCTCCACGCAACAAGTCTGCCGTCTGATCGTCAGTGATGCTGTCGTCCGACATGCGTCCTTCCGGCCCGTCACCCGTCGCAATCAACAACACGGGACGGAATTTTCTTGTCGGGTGGTCACTCGATTTGGCGCGTAAGACACCCGGATGCTGTGGGTTTTGGATGACAAAGCCCCGGTTGAACATTGGCAGTTCGATCCAGCTTTGCACAACGGCAAGTCCCCAATCGTTCAGAGATATCCGGTACCACCCTGCGCTCTCCGGCAACACTGTACCCACCTTTTCCGCAGTTCGGTCGGTGGTCCCCTGTGCGCCCGGTGTTGACCAAGGGAATTGCCATGTAACCTCCCTTTCATTCCAGGAGCGGGTCAGCGCATAGACGTCGTATCCGGGTGCTGCAATCGGTTGTTCGGCATGCAGCCACAGTTCCGCCGCGCAGATCTTTTCTCCGCGCTCTACATCGAGTTTATCGAACCTCAGCACAATATGGCTGTCGAATCCGGATCCTTCCGGCATGTCTCCGGACGCCTGCAAAACTTCATCATCGCCGAGTATTTCGTCCGGCTTCTCCTGGCTGATCCGTGCGTCTGCCGCACCCGAATACCCATCGTAGCCTTGCTGGTAGACATGCACGGCGGCACCACGTGGCAACATATCCGGAAGAGGAACCGGACTGTCGGCAGGCATTGTCGGCGGCGGCATGACTGCCACCTCGTCGACGTTCAATACGAGAATGGGTCGCACGACCTCCGTGCCGTGTTCGCTGGTGATGATCATCATATTTCCGGCGCTGTCTGCAGGCGAGACAATCAAACCATGATTCTCCCACGGTGCATCAACCCAGCGCTGCACTTCCTCGATCCCGGCATCCGTCAATTCGATCTTATTCCAGCCGAGCTCTACGTCGGGCAAATTGCCGATCATCTCCGTCCCGCGATCCGTAGTTCCATGTGCCCCCCGTTTCGACCAGGGTGCGTTCCACGTGACCGTTGCTTCTTGCCAGCCCTTTCGGATCGGATACAACTTGAATCCGTTTCCCTTGACCCGTTCTGAGACAAAAAGCCAGATCTCGCCTTTGTTCACTTTCCAGCTCCCCGCAGATCCCGGCAGCCCCCACTTTATCAGCAACTGTTCATGTCTCCCGCTACCCGACGGGGAGTCGTCGCTCACCCAAGCCCGGGTTTTGCGACCATATTCCGTATTCGGTTTATCCTCGCGGATATGGGCTTCATAGATGTCCTCATAGCCATCTGCTCCGAATTGCAATATCAAATGCGTCTGATTGCCCGGCAGGTCCAGCGGCGCACGTGTCACCTTCGGCGGAGGATCCTCGGGTTCGGGCTCGGCCGGCGGCGGATCGGACGGTGGCGGAGCACCGGACGGAGGTGACGTCTGACCGTTATACTCGTGGGCGCCGATATCACATTGATTCACCCGGCGATACCGGCCGACGTAGTCGTCCACCGGACAAACAGAAGCGGCAAGATCACCTCCATTGCGCCGGTTATCTCCATTGAAATCGACGTACGACTTTCCGGGCGTTTTCAACACGCCGACGCCGTTATCCGAAACGGCCTCTCTACGTGATTGGGGTAGCTCGAAGCGCCCGGCATTCAGTTTAAGACCGCTGCAGACGCCCTGACCGACAGTACCTATGATCCCGTGTGACTCCTGTTTGGTACGGCTTTTGAAAGAAGAAAACGCGCGGTCTGCAAACAGCCCCGTGCCGCCCTGATTCCAGGAATACTCGGCATTGCCCGGTACGCACCACAGGTTGTAGTCGATAACGTTTAGATCGTTTGCCGGGTCTTTCGAGCACTCCTGAAATCCTACGACTGTGTTCTTGCCGCCGAGGTCACTGTAAAAAAGATTGTTCGCGATTACGTTGTATGCGGCATTTCTGAGTTGAATAAAATGCCCCTGGCTCTTCTGTCTTCCGTCTCGCGTCGATACCAGCGTATTGTTGACGATACGGGCGCCAATTGCATAGCGGTACAGATTGATGCCGAAACCCGTGTCGACGATCACATTGTTCTCAATCAGCGTACCATGAATGCCGGTATCCGGGATCCTGCGACCATGGAAGCCGCTGATATCGCGGTGATCTTGCCAGTTGGAGTGCGATGCATTCAACTGGACGGCCGCCCCCGTTATATCCGCAAAATAGTTGCCCCGGATAGTGATCTGGTCTTTGATGATCTTCTCGGTATTGAGAACCCCGCATCCCCCGTTCGATCGTACCTGACTTGACCCCTGACCGTTGCTTGCATATATGCCATGGTGGGTGTGGTCGAAGCCCACTCTTTCGAAGTGATTGTCTTCGATGTGCACGTAACCCAGCGATCGATGCGAAATGTTGATCGCAAATTTAGAGGCCGTATCAAAAAGGGAATTGCGGACGGTTACATGCTCCGCATCGATAAATACCGCCCAGTCAAGCCGCTTGAATGCCAATCCGTCAAGCAACCACCAGTCGCCTGCCACCACTACGGACTGGCGCTCGCCGTTTGGACCACGAGCACACTCGGACCGGGAGCAACTTCCCTGAATGACCGGTGCCCGGTTCTCGTCATAGGCGACCAGCGCCATCGGGCGGCTACGCGTGCCCGCTCCAACGCCGTCAGAGCTTCCCAAACGAACAATCCCTCCTTCATTCGAAATACGATAGGTTCCCGGCTTGACCCGGATGGTCCGCAGTTTGCCGTTGCCCTTTTTGTGATTGTATTCGATTGCCCGAAGTGCCTCGCGGATCGAGCCGAAATCACATTTGCCGTCGGCCGAGGGGCTCGTGCACACAACCACCCAGCTGCGTCCGGGACTACTGGGTTCTTTCGACAATCGACTACCGAATCCGCCGGAAATGGTCGGTTTACACGGGACGGTAGCCGCGTCACAGACATCCGCGGCGACGACACTCTCGGTCTGCCCGGACTCAAAAGAAGCCTGGACACTCTCGGTCTGCCCGGACTCAAAAGAAGCCTGGACACTCTCGGTCTGCCCCGTCTCAAAGAAAACCTGCCGGGCAAGCGTCTTTTTGTCCAAACTCGAAAAAATCAACAAAACAAAGACGAGCGCGAAGACGGCCGTCAGCAACGGCGGCACCTTCCGCTCTTCCTGCCCGCAGAACTGTTCGAACCTCAATTTTTGACAGAAATGGACATTCCGCACGAACGTAGACACCTGCACAAAGTGGGGTTGAGTGTGGTGGGTATTGGTAAGTCAAATATTCCTGAATGGCGATTCCCGTTATCGGACGGTGGGTGATCCGGCGGCAACGCGCCTCATACACAATGGAACGCGTGGCGGGCATCATTTGAACGAGCACCGCATCCAGGAACAGGTCATCCGGAAAGCGTGAATACGAGCCATCCAAGCCGGCACATTCACGTTCGTATATCCGCATCCGGACATGACATCAGCATGTCAATCTGCCCGTGCCGAATCCCCTGGTGAATCGGGTTTCGCACCGTGGCGCGATCGAAGTGGCAACCGATCGGCCGGCGAATTTGCAGCCGGTGGGGCGGAACGACAGACGACGGAAATCCGGGTTTCGACAGATCTCGCGCCTTCGAGCGCCGGGAAGATACGCCGTGCCGAGAGCACGTCCGGTCGCCCGCGTAACATATCTTCTACAAATATGCTGGAACCGCTTTTTTGGTTTGTTTTAAAGGGTTTTTGGATAGAAATATTCCGTCCAAAGCAGCCATAAATACTCCGGTCCCATACGCATTGACGCGCGCAAATGCGTTGCGCGGACGCATCGTTCATTCGTCGCTGCATACGGCTCCGGAAATGCTCTTCCTGTATCCGGACTACCGGCAAATTACCGGATTTCTACAGCTCACGAACGTAAGGACGGCCTTCTCCCAGCACGTTGTGAACCACCTTCATCCATTCGCTGATCTCGATTTTCTGCGGACAGACCTGCTCGCAATCGCCGCAGGCGATACACGCAGAGGCTCTCTCCGTCTCTGCCAGGGTAGCCTCGTACCACCACGAAGCGGTTTTATGGCCGTCGTTGTACAACTGGAAATTCTGCGGAATCTTGACCCCTTCGTCACACGGCACGCAATACCCGCAGTTCGTGCACGGAATGATGGAAGCTTTGAGGAATCGTTCACGCGCACGTCGTACGGAAGCCTTGTCAACTTCGGTGCAGGATCCCACGTACGACCGGTCGGCGGAGGCCACATTTTCGGCCACCTGGTCGATCGTGGACATTCCACTCAAAACGACGGATACTTCCGGCTGGTCCCACAGCCACTGGAGGGCCCAGTCAGTAGGCGTACGGCGTTCGTCTGCATCGCGAAAAACGGCATGGACGCTCTCCGGTGGATTCGAGAGACGGCCGCCCCGAAGCGGCTCCATTACCACGACGCCCAAACCTCGATCGGCCGCGTAACGCAATCCCTCCTCTCCGGCCTGTCGATCGATGTCCATGTAGTTGTACTGGATCTGACAAAAGTCCCAACCTTCGTAGTCGTCCACGATTTTTTTAAACACATGCAGTTCGTCATGAAAAGAAAAGCCGATGTAACGAATTCGTCCGTCGGAGCGTGCTTTTTCCGCCCAATCCAGGGCATTGAGGCGCTGCATCTTGTCCCAGCGACCCGTATCCAGGGCGTGGAGCAGATAGAAATCTATGGTGTCCGTCTGAAGCCGCGCCAGTTGCGTGTTGAGATATTTGTCAAAGTCTCCCGGAGCCTCGACCAGCCATACAGGCATTTTCGTGGCAAGAAATACCCGATCCCGGTAGCCGTCCTTCAACACACGTCCCACCAGGTGCTCGGATTCCTGTTCGTGATAGGGATATGCCGTATCCACATAATTGACCCCTGCATCGATCGCGCAACGCAGCATCTTCCGCGCGATTTTTTCGTCGATCGCACCTGAGGTCGCCTTGCCGTCGGTTGTGGGGAACCGCATGCAGCCGAAACCGAGTGCCGACACGTTCACATTCAAGGATCCAAATCTGCGGTATTGCATGTTCCGGTTCAGGTTTGGTTGCTTCAGGATAGCGGGCGTGATAGCGGCATCATGCGGCGACACTACCAGGGCGGTTTGAGGTAGTCGTAGTTGCGTTCCATCCAGGCAGCCAACTGCCGTTTCAATTCATTCTCAATCCGGCTCACCGATTCATCACCCGCCAGGTTGTTTAATTGATCCGGATTCGGTTTGAATATGGTTGTTGTCGGATAGCATTAAACTGGTTACGGCCCACACGCGACCTGGTTTTGCGGGCCCTGCCGATGCGCGTGACGCCGACTATGCTCCGCATCAGGCCGGGACAACGATCAGGCAAGCGTTTGCGGTCCCGCGGTCCGGCAATCCCGCAATACGCCACTGCGCTGTACAGGACACAATAGCAGGAATATGCGACCCGCGTCTTTCTCCTTCGGTACGACGTCGCTTACCGATCGAGCGGACCGATGAGTTCAATGAAGGTACCGTCCGGGTCCTGCAGAAGGACCAGGTAATTAGGGGCTTCCAGCGGGATCGGGGTTTCGCCCAGCAATGGTATGCCCGCCGCTTCAATGCGCTCGATGAACGGATTCAGATCGTTTACCATGATGGTCGTGTACTGCATGCCGATATCGTCCTGGATGAACGTATTGCGGTCCTCCTCCACCGTGCCGCCAAACGACATAATTTTCCACTGGGTGGCCTCCGGCGAATCCACCAGCTTGAGGATCTTGACACTTAGGGGTAAATCACCCGTAAGACCCGAGCGCTCCCCGAATGCCGCATCGAGTTCGAAGCCGCCCACCTCTTTCATTCCAATAATGTCGGTATAGAAAGCCAGCGATCGGTCGAGATCCGATACGACCACACCGATGTGGATGACCGGGCTGGAAAACGCGCTAGCGGAATCGGCAGCCCGGTCGACCGGATCCGCGATCTCCGTTTCGGTTTCAGGCGATGCGCACGCGCCAATGAGTGTCACAATGGCCGCAAGAGTCAAAAATCTGAGCATTGGTTTGCAGATTGGGGATGAAGAACATCGATGACACGCTTCACGAACCAGCCCCAGCTTTGCACGGTTGCAGGAATGGCAACGTCCACAGCGAACACCGGCCTGTCATCGGTCAGCGAAACCGGACAAAAATAGCCGCTCGCGTCTACTCCACACCCAGCAACTCAGCCATTTCCTCAGGACGCGGACGGCCGCCACAGCATGGATCACATTCGTGTGAACGAAGTGTCCATACCTCACCTCCCACCATCTCCATCTTGCCGGTACTCGACGATTTGATCGCCGCATCCAGGATGGCCATAGCGTCGGCATTGAACCGGAGATCAAGTGTCGGATGCACGGGTTCGCCGGTTTCAATGTGAAAAATGAACTCTTCCGCAATATTTCTATGGCCTTCCGGCAAACCGATGCCCTCGTACTTTTCGACGGCGCCTCCGGTTCGTGAGATGGTGACGGGAGCGTCCGTGGACATCTCGTCTACCACCAGCGTGCCGTCCGAGCCAAATACGAGCGGTCCGCCGCTCACACCCGATGCCGCCGTGGACCAAGAGCCTTCAAACACACCCGTCGCACTAGGAAAGCGAGCGAGAATGGCACCATAGTCGTCCGCATCGCTCCAGTGACTGTTCAAATTTGCCCGGATTCCGGTTGCCGCAACGGCCTGTTCACCGATCAGCCACCGCGCCAGCATGGTGCCGTAGCTACAAAAATCGATCATGGCACCGCCGCCTGCGCTGATCTGGTACCACCACGTGGAGGCGAGTTCCGGCCCGGACATTTGCTCACACTCGATATTGGGACCCGGATGAACGACGCCGGGAGCGAGGGGGCCCTTGTGCGCTGCGCGCATCTTGACTTCGAGAATGCGACCGATTGCTCCTTCTTCCAGCAGCTGCTTGGCCCGCATAATGGCCGGCGAGTACGGCATCATCCAGTGGCACACGCCCGCAATCCCATACAGTTCGACCGAACGGATGACCTTCCAACTGTCCCGTAGCGAGGCCGCCAGTGGCTTTTCGATACAAATGTGAACGCCGGCCGCGCCGCACGCGGCAGCCACTTCGGGATGCGCAGCGTTTTCCGAATTGCAGATCACGATATCCAGGCTCTCCTTCTCGAGCATCTCCCCGTAATCGTCATAGCGATTCGGGATGCCGACTTCATTCGTCAGATAATCGAGATTCCAGGCCCTCGTATACGGCTTTTTTCCAATCTCCGGTACGCAGGGAAGTGTATCGGCTACGGCAACGAGTTCAACCTGCGGGTGGTTCTTGAAGATATTGGCCACGTTGTGAACGTGTACGTGACAAACTCCTATAATTCCGACGCGATAGGTCATCATGGGCCCGATCTTTGATTTACGGTGTACGATTGCCGGCGGCGGTTTGCTCAGGCATGCCCCATCCGCTGACCGATCGGCGGCAGTCGGCCGGTGGTCACCTGTGCTGCTACCGCGCGGCAACTAAATAGTAGTGTATTCGGCATTCCGGGACGATCGTCGAGAGCCGATTTGGCAACGGCGGCGAACCCGGCTGTTCATTCTAGCGCTTGCAGCTTTAAGCTGCAACGGCCATGAGGCCATTTGTAGGCCGAAAGCGGGTGGTTTCCACACGGGATTCACGAAGCCCTTTCGATGCATCCAACGGCGGACCATGCGAACGCCCGTCGTCCGGCTCATTCAGAAATCGACCTGGACCTCCCGTCCTTCCTCGGACGACTTATAGATGGCATCCAGCGTCCGCATCACATTAAAGACTTCCTCGCGTTTGACAACCGGTGTCTCTTCGCCCCGAATGAGGCGGATAAAGTGTGCCGTAGCGCCGAAATGACCGGCAAAAAAGTGCTCTCGGTCTGCCGGAATCTTTGGCGTGACGTCAACCTGATAGCTGCCCATATTGGTCGCCAGCGCAAAGGGGTCAAGGTTCAGCCCGCCCTCCGTTCCGAGAATATTCGTGTTGAATTGTTCCTTTGCGATGTTGGCGGCCCAACTCGTCTTGAAGGACACGACGGCACCGCTTTCCAGCCTGATAAAGCCGGCAGCCATGTCTTCTACATCGAACTCGTGATAGTCGTACTTCCGTGGGGTAAGTACGCCCAAAGGAGCGCCACTGTCTGCCAATGAGGTAATCAGGCCCTCGTCCCTGTTGCCGATTTTTGTGTAGGCCTGAGCGGTCACGGACACCACCTTCGGATTGCCCAGAAGCCAAAAGAGGCTATCCAGCTGGTGGACACCCAGGTCGTACACCGGACCGGCACCTGAGTGCTTCTTCATATGAAACTGCCCCCATGTCGGGATGCCTCGCCTGCGCATTCCCATAACTTCGGCATAGTACATCTCGCCCAATTTGCCGGTGGATGCAAATTCCTTGGCCGCAATCATATGGTTGTACCAGCGCAGGCTCTGGCAAACCATCAGATGCTTACCCGCGCCGTCGGCCGCATCGTACATCGCAACGGCATCCGCATAGGTTCCTGCAATCGGTTTTTCGCACAACACGTGCGCACCTGCTTCGAGTGCAGCGATGGCCTGCTCCTTGTGGTACAGGTTGGGTGTACAGATCGAGACGATATCCGGCGATACATCGGCCAGCATCTTTTCCCAGTCGCCGAATGCATGTGGAATACCCTCCGTCTCGGCGACGAGTTTTGCGCGGTCGGCCAGTATGTCGGAGACGGCCACCACCTCGACGTCGTCTTTCAGTTCCTTCCAGGCAGGCATGTGACCGGCGTTCGCGATCATTCCGGTGCCGATGACGGCTATGCGATATTTCGAGTCTGACATGGGTTTCTTCGTTGTTTCGCTTCGACGATCTTTCGAATACCGGGAATGTAGGGTGCCCGTGCGATTCGTGTGCCCGGATTTTCGTCCGCATCATCATTGCACGCACGGATTCACGGCAAATCTTTCATGAACTGCGGGAGCGGGCGTCGGGGCACGACGTTCATGCCTTCCGTAGCACTGAGCGGGTATCGTTCTCAGCGCCAGACGACGTTCTTCAATCCGTGCGTTTCGAGAATCGCTTTTCGGGATTCCGCCGTCGATTCATCGGGCGTCTCCATCCCTTCCAGCGGATAGGTCAGGTTCATCCGCTCGTATTTCGATTCTGCCAACGGATGGTATCGCAGGATCTCTATCCGGTCGATATTATTTAGAGGTGCAAGCAGTGCACCGATTGCATGATAATTCTCATCGCTATCGTTCAGGCCCGGTATCAGCGGCATTCGAATCCATATCGGTGTGCCGGTACCGTCGAGCTTCCGGAGATTATGCAAAATCCGCTCGTTGGGAACGCCTGTGAGTTCCCTATGCGCCTCCGAATCCATCTGCTTGAGATCGTACAGAAAGAGATCGGTATCCGGAGCAATCTGTTCCAGCAGGCGCCGGCTACAATAGCCTGAAGTGTCGACGGCGGCGTGAATTCCTTCGGCACGGGCTGCTTTGACGAGCGCATGGGCGAATGGAAACTGGATCATGGGTTCACCGCCGCTAATCGTCATTCCACCTCCGGACCGGTCGTACACGTTGCGGTCTCGGCGCACGATATCGAGCACCTCGTCCAGTGACATCGAGTCTCCCGCCAGTTCAAGCGCGCCGGCGAAGCACTCCTCAGCGCAGTTGCCGCATCGTTCGCACAGGTCGCGCTCCAGGATGTGGACATCGCCTTCAAACCGATGAACGTCATTCGGGCAGGCATCCACGCAGGCACGGCACCCTATGCATTTCTCCGCCGTGAGAAGAAGCGTAGGTTTAGTGGAGATCGATTCGGGATTGTGACACCAGAGACAGTGCAGGGGACAGCCTTTGAGGAATACGGTCGTGCGGATTCCCGGCCCGTCGTGCGTTGCATAACGTTCGACGTCGAATACGTATGCCGAAGAGGCCTTTCGGGCTCGATTGGTACCGGATTCGGCCTTTCGTTTCACTTCCATGCGTTCTACACGATACGATCAACCACGTATTTCTGGAGATCCGGGGAGAGGCTGGCAAAATACGCGCTGAAGCCGGTGACCCGGACGATCAGGTCCGGATGTCTGGACGGATCTTCGTAGGCCTCCAGAATGGTGTCCTTGTCTATCACATTGATATTGACGAGCGTTCCACCGGCGTCGAAATGCGCGCGCAGCAAGGCTTCGATCCGATCGACGGTATTATCGTCCTGCGTCAGGCTCGGATCCAGATCCAGTTGCAGCGGTGCCGGATTGCCGTAGCCGGACTGGACGGAGGCTACCGCCTGCAGCAGCTGCGTGGGCGTACCCGGACGTCCTTCGTTGAATGCCGGGGTCGGGTTCGGTCCGTGGGAAACAGGTTCTCCGGCTTTCCGACCGTTCGGTGTAGCACCGAGATTTTTGCCGAACGCCACCACTTTCGCCCAGGTAAACAGTCCCGGAGACATTTGATAACCATCCGGCGTGGGTTTTTCGACCACCAGATCCGAAAACGTCTTTGAGACGCGCTGCGCCCAGGCGTCGGCCGAGGTTCCACCATATCCATAGCGCGGAATATTTTTCATCATGAGCCGGGCGCGCTCTCCCTGTACACCTTCCCAGTCGGAATCGAGCCAATAGAGGAGCTCGTCCCATGTCATTCTGCCTTCCTTGTCGATCCGCTGCTCGACAGCGGCGAACGAGTCGGCCACCGTGGCCAACGATGAGCCGTCCACCGACAGGTTGTAGATGTCCACACCGCCCCCGGTAACATCCAGGCCCCTCTCCACCGGACCGTGGCAGAAAAGATCGAGATACAATTCCGGAAAGATGTCTTTCATATTGGCGAGGTGGATGTCAATCCCTTCCGCCATGACTTCGATGGCGCGCCTCAAGTGCGCCGCGAATCGATTCCACAGTTCGTCGACACTGGGTTCGACGGCTTCGTCCGCCAGCATGTCACGCAACGAATAGTCGAAGATTTTGCCCATCTCGATCTTCAACTGATCGTTCATGCTGTACTCGCGGCCCGGTACGGCGCACCAGTTACAGCCGGAGTAGATACGATCCCGCGCCAACTCGATGGAGTAACCGTTCCGCACGAAGCCCTCATTGACGGCCTCGTCATTGAGAAACTTCGGGAATCCCATCTTGTCCTCGAGCAGGATTTCAATACCCCGCCGCATCAGCGCCGGATGGGCGTCCTTCATGACGCGAACCGCAATGTTGGCCGGAATCTTGAGTTGATGGATGGCCTCGAGAATCATGAAAGAGACCGGATTTGTCTGCTCCACTCCGTTCCTGTCCGGTCCACCAATCTGGATATAGGCCGTCTCCGTCAGCAGCATGCAGGCAATGTGAAAGGTGGCCTCTTGCTCCGTAAGCGTGCCTGCTTCGGATTCCGCCTTGAAGTACGGGTAAAGCAGCACGTCCATGTTGCCCCACTCGCCGCTTCCGTTGTACATCTTCGCTCCGGCCTGCCAGAACGTGAGCCATTGGCATGCCTCGCGGAAGGTGCGCGGCTTGTCCCAAACCATCCGCTCGTTAACCTTGGCTATTTCGAGCAGATTGGCCTTCAACTGCGGATGCTCTTCCTTTTCGGCCAATTTCAGCGCATCGACGGCGTGTCGGCCGATCCAGTCCTGCATTCCTTCGATAACAAGCTGCACTCCGTCGTAAAAGTCGTCCGCGTCCGGGTTGACCTTGCGATACTTCTCGATCTTGTCGAGCAGACCCTGCCATCCCAATTCCAGGCCTATAGCCAGATCCGGGCAAAAGTGCTGAAGGGCGCCGATGCCATGGTCGAGACCGTAGCGCTCCTGTTCCTCGTGGAGGTGCGAGAAGTCCACATCGGGGTTCCACATAGGGTCCCGATAGGCGAGGAAATTGATCATGTACACCCCGCACATGGAGCTATGCGGATTGATGTAGGTGGGATGCATCTGCAGCACCCGCTTGAAGTTGCGACCACTAATGGCTGCGCCGAAGAATCCTCCTGACGGGTGATTGGTTTCAGGCTCAAAATCCTGGAAAATAGGCATCTTGACCGGAACACCCGATCCGCCGATCATCTCTACGTATTTCGCCATCTCCGGGGGAGGAAGCACCTGTCCCTGGTCGTCATAGTCCATGACACCCAGCACTTCCTGCTTCTCGCGGGTCTGCCGCGCCTTCACCTTGCGCAGTTGCCGAATCCTTTCGTCAAAAGTGAATGTCGTTTCCGTCCCTTGCATGGTGGAAATCGCTTTATGTCAAACAGATTCTTCTCGAGCCGACCGATCTCTCAATGTTGTTTGAATGTACGCATAGAGGACAAAAATGATCGCTCCCGGCGTCCATATCAAACGCCCGATGCATCTCCGACGCTTGTGCCCTGGAGGCGTCTGATTGTTCAGACGCCCTCGGCTTTCAGTTTTCTGTCGACCTGTTTATCGTTAAAGAAAACGATAAAGGCCAATAGGATGACGGTCGCGAGAACAGCCGGATACAGCCAATATGCCTGCCAAGAGGAGGCGGCGTGATCCGTCCCGACGATCAACTCGTTGAAGTACTCACCCATGACGATTGTGCCCAATAACTGTCCAAATCCGGACATAGCGAAGACCAGCAACCCCTGCGCCTGACCACGGATCTCCGGACCGGCCTTCTTGTCGATATAGATCTGGCCGACCACGTAAACGCCATCGAAGCATACGCCGTGTAGTGCGATACCGACGATGACCATCCACAGCGTGGCATCGATAACGGCAAACGAGAAAAGGAAGTAGCGGACCGCCCATGCAAGAATGCCGATTGCCAGCATCCACTTGGCACCCAGTTTTGGATAGGCCAGTGGAATGAGAAGCATGAACAGGATCTCCGACATCTGTCCGAACGTCATCTTGAAAGCCGGATCGGTAATACCGAGATCGGCTATCAGAATCGGCGTGTAGGGGTAGTAAGCGGCAGCGACGATCCACACGAGGAAAACTGAGATCAGAAAAATCCAGAAGGGACGACTCGACAACCGCTTCAGAGCATTGAAGTCGATAACCGTCTTGAACGATGCTTTTTGTCCCTTCTTCGGCGGCGGGGTGTGGGGAAGTGTGAAGCTATAAAGTCCGAAGATGACGCTCGAGATCGCTCCCACATACAGCGGAATCGGAGTTGTGTCTGCGTGGAGTACACGGCTAACGAAAACGCCGGCCACGATCCAGCCGATCGTACCGAAAACCCGGATGATCGGATACTGCCGTTCGTTGTCGGTCATGTGGTGCATGGGCAATGACGCCGTCAGACTGATCGTCGGCGCATAGCAAAGCCCGTGTAGGAATAGCGCTGAAAGAAAGAAAGCGGGCGAACCGATGGAAGCGCCAAGGGGAACAAGCGCAAGTGCCGCCCCGCTAACGATATGCAACCACCCCAGCACCTTTTCCGAGTCGAAATAGCGGTCAACAAACAGGCCCATGAAATATGGAGAGACCATTGCGCTGATCGGTACAACCGAGTAAGCCCAATAGACGAGCTCGGCCATGTCGATTTCGGTCATGTAGTTCCCGATCGTGGCCATCCACGTTCCCATGATGAACCACTCGAGAAACGTCATGATGCTGAAGCGAACGTAGAGATCCTTTCTCATTTTCCGGCTTGGATAAGTGTCGGGGGATGCACCTTCGGTGGTGGGGAGTAGAATCGCACTATGCTAGTAACGGCGGGAATGGTTTTTGACCCGGCGTCGCGGCAGTTCGGTGAAGACTCAGAGAAGAACGAAGCCTGCAATACGCGAAAGTCCGCCTCCTCATGCCACACTGCACCCACGGTCGCCGCTTATGGAGATGACTATCTGTATGCCACCTCGACGTCCGGAATCATTTCGGCCAGCAGTACGAGGCGGGCGTAGGCAAATCGGCTGGACGGATTTCCGATCCAGGCTGCGTCCCGTGTCGCTTCCTGTACGCGTTGTGTACCACCCAGTGTCGACTCCATGGCGTTGGAGGTTTGCTCGAAAGCCCACTTGCCCGTCAGCTCGGCCTGTGAACCGTTGCGCAGAGGTAGAATCCTGACGATCACATGCATGCGCATCCGCCGGCCCGGATTCTTTTCTTCCGTCACCATCCGGCGCAAGTCGGGATTGTCGGTTGCGAAGGAATAGCCGTCGTGAGCGAGAACATCCTTTACCGTCAGGTACAATTCATCCGGATCCATATCGGACTCGACAACGACGGATGAGGCGCCCTCCGGAATTACGGCTTCCTGTTCTTCGGTAAGTCCGGATGAGGCCGACATACCCGCGCAGGCGGCCAGAAAGGGTAACGCGAGCAAAACGATGAGTGCTTTTTTCATGTTGTATCAGCGTGCGGTTGTATGTAAAGGTTCGCTTCCTGCAGCCTGCCGGCCCGGCATCACTTGCGATACTATATGGTAATCACGACCGCATTTATGCACCAACCCCAATTCGCATCAGTCGCGCAGACGTGTCACAAACGTCCGGAAAAACGCCACCAAAAGCCTGACGCCTGAATTCCCGGCTCACCTGTATGCGCGCGCCGTAGCAACCATCGCCCTGATGTTGTCGGACGGCGTATCTGGAGGAATCGCGCATCCGGCGTTCAGAATAAACCGGTTTGCGTGCCCGTACACGGCGAGCAGGTTTTGCGTGCTGCGTACGACCTTGTCGACGGATCCCAGCGCCAGCACGCCACTTGGATCGATATTACCGATAAATACCGCCCTCTTCGACAAGGCGCGATAGACGGAGTGCACATCGGTTTTGTAATCCAGTTCGTACAGATCGGCTCCGACCCCGATCATTTGCTCGAGAATCAACTCCGTGTCCCCGCAGATGTGGATGCCGTACGGCAGACCGTGTTTTTGTGCATGACCGGCCATCTGTTTTTCATACGGCAATGCAAATTCTGCGTACATGGACGGCGAGATCAGGTCGGGACCGGCCGGGCTGTCGCCGTGGGAAAGCATGTCCGCACCTGTCTGCGCCATCAGGTCCATGAGTTTTCGGCAGGCACTTGTGCAATAATCCAGCAATTGATGCACATAGTCCGGTTGTCCAACGGCCAGATCCATCAACCACTCCTCACTGCCCCGCACCATAGAGGCCAGCGAAAACGGCGCCTGGTCGCAATTTCCCCGGACGAAGATCTCGTCTCCGAAATAGGCCTTGACGCGGCGCACCACCTCCAGCAGATGCTGGACGTAGCGGTAGTTTTCAACATCCGGCTCCGGAAGCGAATCGACGTCTTCCAGTGCGTGCAGGCATCCTGCATTCGACCGCGCCGGACTGTCGTCGGGAAAGTCGATGGGCACCCCCAGGGCTCCGGCCATTGTGACGGTATCCATATCAATCATAATGCCGTCGATGCCGTACTTCTCAATCGACGCGATAAAAGCGCCCGCCATCTGCACCGGATCCTCCCGGAAGCGGGTCATGGTGAGACCATACTCTCTGGCCGCCATCATAAAGTTGTGCAGCATTATCGGCACTTTGTCCGAATGCCGGCCGAGGAGTGCTGCGCGTATGCGCTCATAGCCTGTCATGGTCATCCAGCGGTTTGGCAGGGGTGTGGTCGATCGTTATCCATTTTACTTCACCGGAACGCCGGAAGAACCGAGTGTTTTCCGCTCCAGCTCCTCCAGGCTGTCGCCTTTGGTCTCGACCAGATATTTCTTGAAGAAGAAAAATGAAAGGAACGTTGCTACCGCGAAGAAGGCGAAAGCATATCCGATTCCCTCACCGCCCTGTCCGAGTCCGGCGATGGTTGGAAAGAGAAATGCGATCACGGCATTAAAAAACCAATGCGAAAATGATCCCATGGCCGCACCGCGGGAACGAATGTTGTTCGGAAACATCTCGGAGAGCAAAACCCAAATGACCGCACCCTGCGAAAAACCGAAAAAGGCGATAAATCCGATAAGCATCGCCAGCAACACATATCCCTGAATCTGATTCAGAAAGGCATACGAAAACATCGCCAGAAAAATGCTCATTCCCAGCGATCCAGCCAACAACATTCTTTTCCGTCCCAGACTATCGATGACCATCATTGCGAGAATCGTAACAATCAAATTGGTAAAACCGATGAGAACGGTCTGTCCAATTGACGATTCCGTCGAAAAGCCGGCGGAGCGGAAAATATCGCTGGCGTAATACATAATGATGTTTATGCCTGTAAGCTGATTGAACATGCCGACTGCGATACCGATCATCACCAGCCTGGAATACGGCTTCTTGAAGAGGACGACCGCCTGTTTAATGAGCTCGTTGTCGATCGACTTGCGAATGTCTTCCAGCAAGGCACGGGCGTCGATTCCCGGATTGACGCGTCGGATGACGTCGAGGGCACCCTCCATGTCGCCCGTTTTCACCAGCCACCGCGGGCTTTGTCTCACGAACATGAGCAGCGTGACAAATACGAGTGCAGGCACTCCCTCTGCAAGGAACATGTAGCGCCAGTTGTTTTCGCCGGTATTCAACAACAGATAATCGGAAAAGAAAGCAATGAGGATGCCGATCACGATGGCCAACTGAAACGTCACCGCGAATCTTCCGCGCTGTTTCGGAGGTGCCATCTCGGAGATATACATCGGAGAGAGCACCGATGCACCGCCGACCGCAATCCCACCCATCAGTCTAAAAATGACGAACCACGTCACCGTCGGTGACCAGGCCGTTCCAAGCGCCGAAAGCAAAAAGAGTACACCCAGGAATTTTAGCATCGCCCGCCGCCCGAAGACGTCTCCGGGCCTGCCGATGCTGATCGCCCCGATCACACACCCGATCAATGCGGAACTGACGGCCCACCCTTCCACGGCTTCGGACCAGCCGTAGAATTCGCGCACAAACGGCAGTGCACCATTGATGACGGCAGTGTCGAAACCGAACAGAAAGCCCCCGAGGGCAGCAACAAAGGCGTAGAGATAGAGCGAACGTCTCACAATTGTACTCCGCTTTGACGGCTAGGTCTGCCGTCTGATTTTAATGGTAATGGCGTGTGGAATCTCCTTCTCCGACACCAGGATGAGGTATCCCCCTCCGCCGGCACCGGAAACCTTCCATCCCAGGGCGGTTTCCCGATAAAGCTCCAGCATTCCGGGAATATCGCCTTCCAGCATCCGGGGAAACATCCGACCCTGCGCATCGAACGACCTCCGAAAGGCCTCTCCGAACGCCCGCGCATCCATTTCACGTATGGCCACCCAGCAGTCGTCTGCAGCCTCTGCCAGCCGTGCCGCACCCTCCCGATCGAGACGTGTCTCGCCGAGAACGTCGTATCCTTCTCGCCGCGGACCGAGATTTATCAGATACAGGTGTTTTTCCAACCAGGACAAAACCTCCTCGTCCTGTACGCTGTCGATTCGTGACGGCCAGTAGTCCCCTTCGTAGTAGAGTCGATTAAGTCCCGGCATTACGATCCCGAGTGCATCCTGGGAGCCCGAGTAATTCTCCGTCCCGGGCGGATTATCGTAGCAGAACAGCACATTGGCAAGTCTCTCCGGATCACCCGCCGGTACTCCCGTTCGCCACAGCTCGATGGCCTTCCTCCTCGTGCTCGAAGCCATCCCACTCCTCTCGTTGAACTCAATGGTGGGCTCAATCGAAACGGTGAGCACCGGACCGGGGTGCAACTCGGATACGAATGGCTGGTCCAGCCACCCGCCGGCCAGATCGATTCGAAACGGCATGGTGGTCACCGTCCGCAGTTCCGTGGTCGAGCGGGCAGGCAAATCGCCGTGAGGAATGCGCCTCAACACCACATACTCGACCCCACGCGACCTGACAAGTGCCTCCTTCTCGGGCGTGTGCCCATCTTCATTTACAATGAAAATATCCGGATTGACACGACTGAGCTCTTCGGCAAAATCGAGCACACCGCTTCCGCTGTTGACGAGACATCCCTTTACGGCGCGAAGGGATTCGATAATATATTTTCGTTCTTTTTCGGAATTGACTGCATAACGGCCTTTCAATTCATTAACCGTTTTATCCGAACCAATTCCGACATAAAGATCTCCGTATTCAGAAGCTTCTTTTAAAAAGGCGACATGCCCGCTATGCAGCATGTCAAAACAACCGGAAACGAAAACTTTTTTAGTCTTTTCTCCCTCGTTTCGCATATCAAAATATATTTTACCTAAATTATTATTAATTTGTCATCCAATTATTGATATACCCTTACGTAATCGACAAGCAATTTTTGCGGGAAAATTGAATCATCAATTCCTTGTTGTCCACCCCAGGTTCCACCCACGGCAATGTTGAGTATCAGAAAGTGTGCCTGATCGAAAGGCCAGACGTCCGTGCCGGTTCCTTCATTTTCATAGACAAAATAAACCGAATCGTCGACCGAAAAGGCCATGCGATCCTCCGTCCAGTCGACGGCGTATGTATGGAACGAGTCATAGGGCGCGGCAACGGTCATGCTTGCACCCTTTCCCGTCCCCTTTACATGGTTGTAGGCTTTCGTGTGAACGTTGGCGTGGATCTCGTCGGGCTCGAAACCGACGTTCTCCATAATGTCAATTTCTCCGCACTCAGGCCAGCCCACTTCGTCGATATTCTCACCGAGCATCCAGATCGCCGGCCACATGCCGTTTCCGGTCGGAAGTTTCGCGCGGACCTCAATGCGTCCGTATTTCCAGGCGGCCTTGCTCCTGGTGGTTACTGCAGCAGAGGTATAGCCGGCGGAGTCGCGTTCCGTTCGCCAGTTGTCCGACCCTGGCTCATAGTCCGGATTGACGAGCTTCTCCCTTCGCGCTTCGATGATGAGCATGCCGTTCTCGATACGCGCATTTTCCTCTCGTTCCCTCGTATAGAGTTGCGCCTCACGGTTGCGAACAAACCCCTCTTCATAGCTCCACCTTGCCGGATCGGGCAAACCGTCCCGATCAAACTCGTCATTCCAGACCAATGTTGGTCGGTTGTCCGTACAGCCGGATACTCCGAGGAAAAGCACGCACAGCAACAGCGTGACCGGATGACGATTGGACATGGTATTGGTCGGCTTGTTTGCGTCAATAGGTTGTTCCGATGATTCCAGTCGGATCATACGTAAGTTACATACACGGCCGCGTGCCGTTGTCCCGGACCGAATCCGAGATGCAGCCTCTTGAATACGCATCTGCTACGACAGACCGTACTCGCGCATCTTCGCACGAATGAAGGCGACGCCCTGCTGCAGAAGGACGTCACCACTTGGCGCAAGTTGTCTCCAGACCCACGTATTCATATTATCCGTGGTATCGACAAAACTCTCCAGGGCGGCATTTCCATCATATTCCAGCTCGGCCAGGGCGCGAAATATGCCGTCCCAATCCACGAGGCCCGTTCCGGGTATGCCCCGATCGTTTTCGCAAAGGTGGTAGTGAACCAGTCGGTTGCCGGCCGCTTGCGTCGCATCGTAGAAGCTTTTCTCCTCGATATTCATGTGGTAAGTATCGAGGTGCACCTTCAGGTTGTCTTCTCCCACCCGTTCGATCAGGTAGAGTGCCTGGTCACACGTGTTCACCAGACATGATTCGTAACGGTTCACCGGTTCGACCGCAAGAACGACGCCCAGTTGCTCGCCGAGCCGTACAGCGGGACGGAGGCTTTCTGCGGAGCGCTCCCATTGTTCTTCTCCCGGACGCGTGGGCAATCCCTTCACATGCTGTGAATAGATCACGCCCGAGAAACTCTCCGCACAAACGGCTGCTGAAGCGCGGACACATTCCTCGAGATACCGCACGCCGTGCTGCCGCACTTCAGGATCATCGCTCGTGATGTCAGTCTCCGCCGTCAGGACGGTAGACGTTACCGAATCGAGCCCGACCGCCTCCAACCGACTACGAACGGCACCGGTGTCGAAGGTATCGAGACACATAAGGGGCAGTTCGATAAAATCCAGGCCCAGGTTTTTTACGCGGTCGATCAGATCGAGCGTTTCGTTCGTCCACTGCGAACACCACGCATAGGCATGAATACCGAGTTTCATGGTTACCTCACGATTTTGAGGGTCCTGTAATCGCAGATCCAACGGATCCGATCATGAGACAAAGTGCCACCCCGATCGGAGTGTACCACGGCCACGCCAGGGGGAGCAACCCCAGCTCCGTCTGCGTTTGCTCCGACGGGAGGAGATCGAAAATCCACCGGCCCTCGGCCGGATAGTACCAGAGTCCGAAGATGACCATCACCATGACGGCGATGGTCACGAAAAACGCGACGAGGGCCACCGGCTGACGTACGCGGCGGTTGACGAATCCCAACAAAAACGATCCGAGCAGGCCTCCGTAGGTAAACGTCGCAATGGATAGTCCGAGTTCGAGCACGGGACCTTCCTGGCTGACGAAAACCGTGGCAAAGACCATGAAGATTACTCCCCAGACCAGGGTCGAGATGCGTGAAACCAGCAGTCCGCGAGCGGTATCTTCCTCACTCGAAGACCGTCTCCGCATCAGATCCAAAACCGAAGAGGACGCCAGCGCGTTCAGAGAAGACGACAGGGTACTCATTGCCGCGGCGAGAATACCGGCAAGGATCAATCCGGACACGCCCGGGGGCATTTTTTCAATAATGAACTTCGGGAAGATCTCGTCACCCCGTGTCACGCCGAGATCCACCAGGGAGGCACCTCCATAGTAAAGCCAGAGGAGCAGACCGATCGCGAGAAAGAGGGAGAACTGGACAATGACGATCAGACCGCTGGCAACCACGGCTTTTTGGCTGTCCCGCTTGTCCTTGCAGGTGAGCAGTCGCTGCACAAAAACCTGGTCCGTGCCGTGTGACGCCATGGAGATCAGTGCGCCGGCGAGCACGGCGGTGATCACGGTATAGGGTTCGGTAAACCATACCGCAAAATCCAGGTCGAATCCGGTGTACAGCAGCCGTGACTTGTCGGCCGCAACGAGCGTTTGCCACCCCCCTATCGGGATATTTCCGAGCAGTATGAGCAACGCCCAGATTGCGCCGCCGATATAGACCCCCATCTGGACCACGTCCATCCAAATGACGGCTTTGATTCCTCCTGCATACGTGTAAACAATCGTGACCACACCGATGAGCAAGATGATTTGCCAGTAGGTGACGTCAAATCCGGCTGTCGACGCGATCACCTTGATAGGTATTGCGGTGGCAAAGAGCCGAACCCCATCGGCCAACAACCGCGTGACCATAAAAACGAGCGAAGCCGACGAGCGCATCGTGTTGCCGAAGCGCTCACCCAGGTAGGTGTAAGTGGTCGCCATATCCCCCGCGTAGTATCGCGGCAGAAAAACCGTGGCTACGACAATGCGCCCGAGGAGATAGCCGAATGTGAGTTGGAGGAACGTCAACGATCCGAGATAGGCGATTGTAGGTACGCCTATTACCGTCAGGGTGCTGGTTTCGGTTGCTACCAGACTAAAACAGGACGCCCACCAGGGCAGCCGTCGATTGCCCAGAAAGTAGTCTCGCGTCGAAGTCTGTTTCCCACCGGCCTTCAGGCCAAACGCCGTGACGGCAATCAGGTACGCGACCAGGACGGTGTAGTCGAGTGTTGTCAGCATATTGATTGGTCTTGAGCAGGCGGGCGCAAGATACCGATAAATGCCAGGTCAACCTCAACAATAGACCTACGGCTTGCGATATAGGTGCTCCCGGAATCGTATTTTCCGCCGAAAGCGTACGGAGCACATACGTCCGCCGCCTTCAAATCCCTAGCATCGCGGTGAAAAAGCCGGCAAACATGGGCATGCGCCTTGAAGCGGAACGTCCTCTGGGCCTAAAAAGCGTGAGCTTGTTGCTGGTCTTGATGACGGTGATCGCCCTCCCCCGATTCAACAGAAACACCCTTCTGATCGAGGCGCCTCCCCGTGATGACGTGCAGTACCGGCTCTACGTGCGGTATTTTCGGGGGGAACCCGTAGAAGACCAGTTGAGGCCTGCCTCTACCTGGCGTCCGTTGGTACCCATGGTTGCTTCCGTCCTGCCTGTGGATCCGATGACGGCGCTCAGCCTGACCAACCTGCTCGCCCTCGCGCTGGCCGTCGTGATGACAGTCAGGAGTTGTGCCTTGATCGGTTGTCCCAGACGCCTGCAGATGGTGGGAGGATGCCTTTTCGTCGTTTCGTTTCCACAGTTCTACTATTCAACTATCGGCTACGTCGATCCGGGCGTAATTGGATTGCTGGCCCTGGCGGTGTACCTCCTTTTGCGAAGGCGCTGGCTCTGGCTAGCGCTTACTCTGATCGCCGGGGCAGCGGCCAAAGAGAGTATGGTGGTGGCCGTACCTGCCGCGATCATTGCCGCGTGGATCGGTGAACCGAAACGCAAGTCGGTATGGCTCTCCCTGGCGTTTGTTTTGGTGTACATCCTCGCCGCAGTGATCCTCCGGCACATCGTACCCGGGCCGTCGGGTCCGGCCTTCTGGTCTGTCAACTTCGAAATATTCCTCAATAATGCCGTTCGGCCGCGCGCGTGGCTGAGTGGTGCGTTGACGTTCGGATTGCCCGGGGTACTTCTGGTCTGGGGATTGGTCGTCGAACGAAAGTCTATCGGCTTCCACTGCGCGGAACTGCCGCTTCTTGCCGGGACACTGGCCGGCGTAGCTATATGGATTGCGGCGTTCTTATCCGCTGCCGTAGACGGACGTACGCTCTGGAGCGCCTATCCGTTTGCCATCCCCCTGGGCATTTTGTTGTTGACACGGCATCAGATGAAGGCAGCCTGACAGACCTCTGCCTTTAGATTTCAGGCCTCAGGTCTCAGACATCAAAGTGTACCGGCAGCAGTTTACACGGTCGAGCGCCGGCTTATCGCGATTTGCATGCTACCCTCCACACGGATCCGGCTATCCGGGAATCGGTAGTGCCGGGCGCATAGTCTCGCCGGATGTTTTGGTCTCAGACCCGCTTGTTCACCCATATGGGGCTGCTCCATGCGAGTTGTTCGTTGGCCTGCACGACACGCAAATAATACCAGTCGTCGCGTTCTCCCGTACCGGTGTCATCGACCGAAAACGCCGTTCGGTAACGATCTGCAAACACCACCCGCCGGACCATTGCCGATTCCCACGGAAACGGACGGGTGAAAATCGGCTCGTTCGACTCGGCCAGCGACCCGAGCGAGAATGTTTGCGAGACTTCCGCCGGGGCCGTAACGCGAAAGTGCAGAATGGTATCCGGTCCACCCTCCAATTTGAGGACAATTCCTTTCTGCGAAAAATCGTCAACCTGCTGTTTCAGAGACGTGAAGGAAATCACCCGGACGTGCCGCTCGCTTCGTTCCGCGACGCGGTCACGCCTGTTCTCATCAAGGGGTCCGGTACAGAAGCAGGTCTGGAGATCTTCGATTCTCCCGTTTTCCACTTCGACCTCGAAATTCCAGTCTGCCGTTCGATCCCACCCCAGTGCGGGCCATGGTCCCCATCCGTAATCGAACCGAACGATCACCGGCTCCATCCAGGACGCCCGCGTCGGGGATCGATCCATCGGAAAATCCCGGTAGATGACCTCATTGTTTTTCAGCACCTCAACCCGATCGATCTGGTCCCACCCGGTTACATCCACGGCGATACGGCGGTCGCTATCGAACGCGAGTTCCTGGCCCATTATCCGGCCGTTGACTTCGAAATCCACTTCGATGCGATCACCGGTTACGGCGTAGGTGCGCCGGTTTCGAATGGCATCCATGATGTTTTCGCGTGAAAGTGACGTGACCTTCACGGCAGCGAGCCCCTCACGGTACGCACCGGGGTATCCGAGGTGGTCGTCCGTACTGGCGAGCACGCCGAAACGATGTCCTTGTGCGAGCAACCAGTGAAGGGTGTTTTTTGTCGACCGGCCACCTTCCGTGTGGCGTTTGTAGGGATAGGGTGCGCGGTCGTGCTCCGCATTTCCCCATTCCGAGAAGATTTCCAGTACCGGTGAGACATCGGAAGAGCGGTGTGCAAAATTCGCACCGCGGTGTCCCGGCGGATTTGCCGGGTGGTGCGGAACCAGGATGCATCCGTTGTTTCGGGCGAACGCCTGCAGTTCGTCCAGCGTATCCGGCAAGAAGAGTTCGGCTTCCAGATCAGGGAACAACACGTGGTAGTCACCCAGGCTCGTCGAATGCCATTCGTAGCCCAGGATTGTTACGAACCGATCGCCGTCATCGAATCTCCGTGCCGTTTCAACGACTTCCGGCCAGCGTCGGCGGGTTACCTCGAAGCCTTCCAGCCATTTCTGTTCGATACCGCCGGAATAGGTACCGATATCGTGCCAGTAGGCATGAGGGGTAAATGCCATGAAGTCGAGATGATTGCGACCGATTTCGTATGCGCGCTGCAAACTACCCTGAGCGTATCCTACTTCGTTATGATTATGAAGGTCACCGAAGTAGGTCTTGTAACGGTCCGACCGTTCCAGGGCAACCCGTTCGCTTATGGCCTTCGGACCAAGTATGACGCCGGCGCCGGCGTATCCAAGGCGTCGGAACAGGGATCTGCGTGAGAATTTCATAACGGCTGAATATGGTTTGGGTGTCGAAAACCTGTGCGCGGAGAGGAGAAAGCCTTCAGTCCGATCGTTCTCTATTCTCGTCGTTTGGCACGGGCACTATTAGTGTATAACCACGCAATCCGATCGTCGACGCGCTGAAGCATATACCAGTCCGGCGTGGATTCATCGGATGCAATTGCTTCTTTTGCATGTGTTTGATTCATATTTCAGATCACCCACGGGGATGGTTTTGTTCGTCGTATGTGATCCTCTAATCGTTTCCAGTGTAGAATAAAGAAATCGGTCACTCTTTCACCTGCTTTTATCGCATCATCCATGAACCGATTCTATCGCCGCACCTCACGCCGGGCTTTTCTGCGCACGGCCGCCGCCGGCGCCGGCATCTCGTCGGCAGCATTGGCCTGCACGACCGAAAAGCCGGCGCAGGAAAAACAAGCACTGACCGTTCCCGAGCCCCTCGGCATTGCACTGGTCGGCCTTGGTTACTATGCAACGGACGTGCTTGCGCCCGCGCTTCAACAAACAAAGAATGTCCGGTTGAACGGTATCGTAACAGGCACGCCCTCCAAGATTCCCGTTTGGCAATCCAGGTACGGGATTCCCGAAGCGAATGTCTATGACTACGAGACCTTCGATCGCCTTTCGGAAAATCCGGATATCGACATCATTTACGTCGTGTTGCCCAACTCCATGCATGCGGAATACACGATCCGGGCGGCCCGGGCCGGAAAGCACGTCATTTGTGAAAAGCCGATGGCGCTCGACGCCGATGAATGCCGGGCGATGATCGATGCATGCTCGGACGCAGGCGTAGCATTGTCAATAGGCTACCGGATGCATTTTGAGCCGCACACGCAAGAAATCATGCGGATGGGCCGGGAGAAGGTGTTCGGGCAGGTAAAAATGATCTCGGCCGGAGCGGGTTATCGGGAATCCAGGGCGGATCATTGGAAGTTGGACAAAGACATGGGAGGGGGTGCAATGATGGACATGGGCGTGTATTGCGTCCAGGGGGCGCGTTACGTGCTCGGCGAGGAACCGGTTCGCGTATCGGCTCAGACGTTTACTTCCCGTCCCGATATGTTCACGGAAGTCGACGAAACCACCACGCTCCAACTCGAATTCCCGTCCGGTGCCGTCGCAAATTTGCACACCAGTTTCGCCAACCCTATGAGTATGTTACATGCGGACGCGCAATCCGGCTGGTTTCGGCTTCACCCGTTTCAGACATACGACGGTATTGCGGGAGACAGTTCGAACGGACCGATATCCTTCCCTGAAATCAATCAGCAGGCCGCACAGATGGATGAGGTGGCGTGGTGCATTACCGAAGATCGGCCCATGCGCGTGCCGGGAGAAGAAGGCCTGGCCGACATGCGCGTTGTGGACGCCGTGTCTCGATCTATTGCCGCCGGCGGGGCGGCGGTCGGTTTGTAATGCCGTCTCCACATTTGCCGGCATGATTCCTAGGTGTCCAGCAACGCAACCGCCTGCTTCATCGCCTTTGCCGTAGCCCGATGTTCCCTCTTGGCCGACACGGATGAGGTGCCCCGAGGACAATGCCTGCTCCATG
>CAZIIP010000004.1:29303-31874 GCA_964539455.1 uncultured Rhodothermales bacterium | reverse complement strand
ATCAGGGTGCCGGTCGTCAGGCGCATTGACCAGCATGATTTCGGGACGATATCGACGGATGAGTCGAATCAACGCCAACCGTGTTTCGGTGGTATTGACAATGTTGCCGTCGCCAAGCCCGAGGTTTTCACGGGCGTGGATACCCAGAATGCCGGACGCATTTTGCGCCTCTACGGCGCGCTGTTCCGGCGTCCCCCGCGTTCCCAGTTCACCCCTGGTCAGATCGACGATCCCGACACGGTAGCCGTCATCCACGAGCTTGCAGATAATGCCTCCGCACGCCAGTTCAACGTCGTCCGGATGGGCGGCGACGGCCAGGACATCAACGGTAGCGTCAGCGTGCTTCATGGGCGGTCTTCCGGTCTGGTTTGGCCGGTCGTATAGCCGAGTTCGAGAAGATGAGCCTTGATGTCCGCAGCGGTGTCCTCCCGTCGAAGCGCATAATCCAGGAAACACTTTGCATATTCCACCCGATTACCGATGTCGTAGCGCCGGGCGCGCCATGACAGGGCCCATACCGGCTGTCGTTGGGCAAGCAGGTTCATCGCATCGGTTAGTTGGATTTCGCCGCCGACCCCTGCCTCCGTCTCATCGATACAGGAGAAAATTTCCGGCATAAAGATATACCGTCCGGCGATGGCCAGGCGGCTTGGGGCTTCCAGTGGGTCAGGTTTTTCGACGAGTCGATGCAGCCGCATCAATCGCTTGTCACCGGCATCCGGCGAACCGTCGACGATTCCATAGCGGGAGACCCACTCTTGCGGCACCTCATGTACCGCCACTACGCTTTGACGCTTCTTTTCGAACGCATTTAGCAGTTGCTGAAGTCCGGGCGGCTCTCCTGCGGCCTGGTCGATAATGGTGTCGCCGAGCAAAACGGCAAACGGTTCGTTGTTGACATGTCTTTTGCCGATGCGGATTGCATCGCCGAGGCCAAGTTGCACTTTTTGCCGGATGTAGAAGATGCGGGCTTCATCTCCGATGGTGCGTACATGATCCATCTGGTCCATTTTGCCGCTCTGGGCCAGGAAGGTCTCGAGTTCTGGATGATAGTCGAGGTGATTCTCGATGGCGCGTTTTCCGCGTCCGGTGATGATTAATATGTCGCGTATCCCGCTGGCCACCGCTTCCTCGATGACAAACTGGAGCACCGGTTTGTCGATGATGGGCAACATCTCCTTCGGCATGGATTTCGTAGCCGGAAGAAAGCGCGTGCCCATCCCCGCTGCCGGAATGATGGCCTTGGTGACTTCTGCCTCGTGTGGTTCGCGCATTGAAGCGGCCTATGCTTGAGGTTCAATAATCGGTCGAATCACCCTTGCAGCGATGTCTGCATAGGCGGTTTCGAGTCGTGAATACGTATCCTTGGTGCCGTCATATTGGCCGATTACCGCACCTCCGGATCCGCAGAATTTAACGTTGGCGCCGAGATCCCTTCCTACCTTAACAAGATTGTGGTTGCCCTTGCTGATCTGACACAATCGTGCCCGCAGGTCGAAATTGCGGTCCATAAGCTCCCCGATTTCCTCACCTTTTCCGGCCAGAATCAAATCGCGCGCTTTTTCTGCATACGAGGCCCACGTGTCCATCGCCTCGAGTACCTCGGGATACCCCCGGTTCCATCGGCTTCGAAGGTCGTTGTGGGTAACCTCGGTGCCTTCGGACAGGCGGTCCGAGTAGGCCACAAAAAGCGGTGGTAAATTTTCTGAGGGCAACGACTCGTATCTCCCATAGCCCTGCTTTTCCATTACTTCCTTATCGAAGTCCATATAAACCACACCTTCAAGCGCCTGGATGACCCGGTCCTGCAAGCCCGCTCCTATACCAAGTTCCTCGGTTTCGACACTGAGCACGACGTTGGGCAGATAATCAACCGGAATTTTGACGCCGTAAAACGACATCAACGCGCGCATCGTTGCGGTGATGATCCCGCTTGACCCGGCCAGACCTACGCGAACCGGGATACTCGTGCGGTACTCGATCGTGAAATTGCGCTTGTCGAGCTTGACGCCGTGTTCCCTGCAATAGTCGGAGAAGACTTTGACGGCGGCTTTGATCAGTCGGATGCCCCCGTAATAGCCGTTCTGACTCACGTCGTCCACGAGTGCATCACGCGAATCGAATTCAAGCTTGTCCCGATGACCGGGTTTGATGATGAGGTGGGGAGATTCGTAGATGGTCACCTCCGCGGCAAAATTCCTGAGAATCAGCGAGATGGTTTTGCCGAAGTAACCGTCGGAGGGATTGCCGATGAGGCCCGCACGGCCGTAGGCACGGGTTTGTATGATCATAATGGTTGGGCGCTGTTTCGTCGAGAATAGAACGTCCCGACCCGTTGCGCAAGTTTGCCGGCGTGATGAACGGTTGAATAGCGCAGAGGTTGTGGGGAGGTAGGTTTGGATGTATCGGGTGTCACATTTTACGAATTTACTTCTTCATATCTCCGCCTTCTCCAGATCCAGCACAGCGGCGGCATGCTCGCAGTAGACCTTCCTCAGTACCGAATCCGGCAGACCAAGTCCCCTGGTCATGACGTCGTAACCCATGCCGTAATCCTTAAAAGACAGGCTG
>CAZIIP010000004.1:0-29293 GCA_964539455.1 uncultured Rhodothermales bacterium | reverse complement strand
GGCCAGATATGCCCGGTGTCCGGCGACGGGCTGCAAGTCGCGAGGATCGTACCGACCATTACCGGCGCGGCAAGAATGGCCGTAAGGCTGCGGCCGGGTTTTCTGCGTCGATTCGAAGCTTTCACGAATGGTTTCTCCGTTATTATCTGACGAATATTGCGGTCCAAAGTGCAGGTTAAACGTACAATGGTCATACTCCCGCTCGATGATGCGATCCAATGAAGAAATATCAGGACGAAAGGATGAAACATCCGCTTAGCGCGTGGTTTGCCGGACCGAAAAGTGAAAATTCCGAGGCCTTTGCCCGCACCATACTTCGAATTCTGGAAGATCACCAATACTGGCGACGTAATTATTTCCCGGAAGACGGAGTCGTGGTCACGTCGGAGGACAAACGCAACAATGCTGCCTGGACGGATCTTTTTGACGATCACCTCAACGAACTCTTGGCGGCCCTGAAGGCGGATTGCCCGTTCTCGAGTCCACGGTATGCCGCGCACATGCTCGCCGAACAGACATTGCCCTCGATTGCAGGCTATTTCGCCGGAATGCTCTACAATCCCAACAACGTCTCGAAGGAAGCCGCTCCCGTGACGGTCCAGTTGGAACTGGAAGTCGGGCACATGATTGCCGAAATGCTGGGTTTTCCGGAGAAAAGTTCCTGGACGCATCTGACCAGCGGAGGGACAGTGGCCAATCTGGAGGCCCTGTGGGTGGCCCGGACCGCGAAATACCTCCCGTTTGCATTGCGGGACGTGGTGGCCAGGCTGCACCTGGATCATCCGCTCGCCGGCGAGTCGGACAAGCGGCTTCTGGGTCTGCGGCCCGAAAAGGCATTACTCCTTTTGGAAGACGTCTTCGAACATGTGCGTGAGGTCCGGGGAAATACCCGGAAAGCCTTCCGCATGGTTGTAGATGCCCTGCAACGCTCCGAATGGAACGTAACCTACGTGGGTCTGAGCCAGATTTGTGACCAACTGGGCAGTTCTCCCGTCGTCCTGGCTCCCGAGACGTATCATTACTGCCTGCCCAAAGCATGTGACCTGCTCGGCATCGGGAGAAGGTCGATGGTGCTTGTCGAGGTCGATGAACGGTTCCGCATGCGACCGGACGCTCTGAGAAAAGCAATCGAGGATTGTGATGCCGAAGGCCATCACATTCTCGCCGTCGTGGGAATCGCGGGATCGACAGAGGAAGGTGCGATCGATCCGATCGACAAGATTCTCGAGATCAGACACGAGCGCGAGATCAGTCACCGGAAATCGTTCTGGATTCATGTCGATGCCGCATACGGCGGCTATATGCGCACGTCGCAGATCCCGAAGCGAAAAGGATTCGGCGCCGCTTTGACGGAGGTGGAAATCGACGAAAAGAAATACGAACTGGCGCTGCAGTTACCGGGAGCGGATGTGGGAAATGCGATCGAACAAATCGGCAATGCGGATTCCGCCATTATCGATCCCCACAAGCTCGGCTACGTGCCCTATCCAGCCGGCATCGTTTGTTTTCGATCGAATTTGGTGCGCCCCCTGATGCGACAAAATGCACACTACATCGGTGAACAACCCGCCGGTCCCAAAAAGGAAAAAGAGAGCGAGAGCATCGGGGTCTATATCCTGGAGGGCAGCAAACCGGGCGCCTCCGCCGCGTCAGTCTGGCTTTCTCATAAAACCATTCCGCTCAACGCATCGGGACACGGAAAGCTCATCGAGGAAACCGTCAGGAACGCTGCAGAACTGCACGCTCTCCTGATCCGTTGGCCGGAACTCGGCGATGCCGGCGGGATGCAGGCGGTTCCTTTGACTTCTCCCGACACCAATATCATTTGCTATGCCTTTCGCCCGGCACAGGGCGACTTTCGGCTCGTGGACCTCAATGCGCTGAATCGCAACGTCTATGACGGTTTCAGCCTTTCATCAGAGCGGCGGATGCATGTATACGACCAGCACTTTTTTATCAGCAGGACGGTCCTCACACATGCGCAGTATTCCACCGATACGGTAAGGGCATTTCTCGGCAAACTGGCGGTGAAAGAAGAGGAATGGACGGAGGAGGGGCTGTTTCTAATGCGTTCGACGCTCATGAATCCGTGGTACGGGATGGCCAAACGACGGGGCCGGAACTATCTCACAGCACTCGTCAGGGAGTTGTATGCTGCGGCATCCGACGCCTGGGCCGCAATCGGCGAACCCTAAGAGGCTGTCGGACTTTCGGCGTAAGTTTTTTATTTACAACATATCCGTCCCGACACCAGTCGTGCTTAAGTTCAGTAATAACAAAGGGGCTATTTTTCAAGTCCGACAAACTCCTAGGAATCTGTCCCGGAGCGTGGGGGCAACTCGAACCAGGAGATGACGTCCGGACCGTCCCCACGCGTATCGGTATCATACACGAACTCATTGGTGTCGGCACAATAACGGTACGTCTCCTGCCAGCGCGCCTTGTTGCGAATCACCTCTTCGAGTGCATCCAGGATGTAGGATACCTCGGCATCCGTCATGGTTGGATGCAGGGACAGTCGGACCCAGCCGGGTTTCATTGACAGGTCACCCTTGTCGATCCTCTCGGTGATCCTTTCGGACATGGCCCGGTCGACGTGGAGCAAAAAGTGGCCGTAGGTACCGGCACATGAGCAGCCGCCCCGTACCTGAATCCCGTATGCATCATTGAGCACCTTAACGGCGAGATTGTAGTGCAGATCGTCCAGGTAGAACGAGAGAATAGCCAGGCGTTCACGCACATTTTCCGCCAGCAGGTGGACGCCCTCGATGCGATCGAGACGGTCGAGGGAAAGTGCCAGCAGATCCTTTTCCCGCTCGAGCAGGGCATCTACCCCCATCTGCTCCTTCAGCCGGACGGCGAGCGCGGCCCGAATGGTTTGCAGGAAACCGGGCGTACCGCCGTCCTCGCGCAGTTCGATGTCCGGGATATAGGCATGACCACCCCAGGGATTCGTCCAGCTGACCGTACCCCCGCCCGGGTTGTCGGGGACACGGTTGTGATAAAGGCTTTTGTCGAATATGAGCACCCCCGAGGCGCCGGGACCGCCGAGGAACTTGTGAGGCGAGAAGAAGACGGCATCCAGTTTTTCGGCATCATCCGCTGGATGCATATCGATCGGCACATAGGGAGCCGATGCCGCGAAGTCGACGAAGCAATACCCGCCATGTTCGTGCATGATGCGCGCCATCTCATGGTACGGCGTGCAGATACCCGTCACGTTCGAACAACTCGTAAACGATCCGATTTTCAGGGGCCGTGCATCATAAAGCCGCAGCAGTTCATGCATGTTCGCGATATCGACCAGTCCCTGCGCGTCTGCCGGAAGCACAACCACGTCGGCAATCGACTCCAGCCACGAAGTCTGGTTCGAATGGTGTTCCATGTGTGTGATGAACACCACGGGCCGTTGCGCGCTGTCAAGACGAACGTGATCGTTGACCGCATCCGGCACACGCAGACCCAGGATGCGCTGAAACTTGTTAATGGCGCCGGTCATCCCGGTACCCGGGGTAAGGATGACGTCATCCGGTCCTGCGTTGACATGCCGTTTGATCACATCGCGTGCCTCGCGATACGCCCGGGTCATCGTGGTACCGGTCACGTTCGATTCCGTGTGCGTGTTGCCTACGAACGGACCGACCAGGCCGGCAATCCGCTCCTCAATCGGACGGTACAGCCTGCCACTGGCAATCCAATCGGCATATACTACCGTTTGCGTGCCTAGCGCAGACTCAAATTGCTGCCCACGGCCGATGGTGTTCCGGCGAAAGGGCTCGAAATACTGTTCCAGATTCATAGGTCATCGTTTTTACAGTGCAGTTGGTACTTCGATTCATCGTCTTCGTTCTTTGCGGTGTCCGTACTCGGGCTCCGAAGACCGGGAACGCGACAGGGTTCTGGCCGTCCCAAATATCATTCCCCGCTTACTCGAGTATAGCGGGCTGTGGTCGGCGAACGTGGCGTCGATTGTGCACATTCCCTGGATTGGACACCTCGTTGCGCCGCTGGAAGGACCGGAGGGGGTTTTTGACCGATTGTTTCGGAACCAGAAGCGCCGGGGCGCGTCTTCGAACGATGCAGCCGGTTGTTGGATGCCGGTCTGAAATACACCCTCAGGAGGAACCAGTCCGCCTGCTGCGGATGCACCGAATCATGATCAACTTGGGAGCCGCTATCCGCTTTTCTTGATACCGCCGGTAATCACAAGTCAGACCATTAATTCCGGATTCGGTGTCGGTGAAGGGTAATCATTCCCAACGTTCTCGCCACCAGCCGCCAGGCTTGGTATGCGCGCGCGCACGGCGCGGCGGACGGCGACGTATGCCGCGGCCGTCCGGCAATCTGGTCGGGTTTGCAATGGTGGCATGCTCGCTGGCCTTGCTGATATCCGTCGATGCACGTCCATCGGTCGATGTGCCGTTTGCTTACGCCGATATGCTCTCCTCCCGTCCGGCAATGCGGGATACGATCGAGGTGAATGGCCTTGTCATCGCAGCTCCGTTCCTGGGTGCCATGAGCGAAACGCAATCCTTAGAGGCGCTTGCAGAGGCCTCTGATATGGGGTTGGAGGCATTCAAAATGCTTAACGGACTGGGAGATGAACCGCCGCCCCCCGGTACGCCGCTCATCACTGCATTGCCCGGTGCGACCTGGCCCCATCGACACGGAGTCGTAGAGGGCGAGCGCATCGAGGAGATTGCGCGGCAATACGGCCTTACTGCCACACAGCTGAGAATGATTAACGGGCTGCGCGTACCGACCGTTCAGGCCGGCGACAGCCTCGTTGTGCCGCTGGTGATTTCGGGAAGCGTACAACCGCTCGTTGAAGCGGACAGTGTGATAGCTGATCGTGTAGCGGCCGGAGAAGCGAGCGATACTACCTTGGCCGGGCATATGGAGCCGCAACTGCAGGACACGCTCCGTGAGGCCGTGCCGGACACCACCCGGGCGGATTCACATGAAGCGGAGCTGCAGGATACGGATTCCGTCAGCGTTGCCCTTCCTGACGCCGTTTCTGCCGATACGTTGGCGGCCGACACGGCCTTTGTCTATACGTTCCCGGATTCGGGCAGGGTTGCGCGCTATCTGCAACCGGTCGGGCGGGATTACTACACCGCACGGTTCGAACCCAGAGAACGGCAGCCGTTGCATGCCCGGCTGGGCAACTACTGGCGACATGAAATCAGGATGGACTCTACGGGCACGCGCTACATCGCGCGGGAGCTCGTAGGCGAAGAGGACGTCCGCTATCCGCTGGTCCTTGATTTCCGCGAATATCTCGCAAAGCGTCTGGAATTCGACACGGAGGAGGGCTTCAGGCGCCTTTCCGACCAGCGGGCGGCGCAGGCTGCCAGACAAGGGCGCAGGGGATTCGGTGTCAACATCATGGTGCCCGGGGGCCGCGAGAGCGCTTTTTCCACCATATTCGGCGCCCCCACCGTCGACCTCCGCGTCAACGGACAGGCCAACATCAACGCCGGATTCGCCTATCAGCAGAGCGATCAAACGATCAGCCTGCGCGGAAAAAAGGGACAGCTCGATCCGGATTTCGAGCAGAATATACGACTGAGCATCACGGGTACGATCGGAGATAAATTGACGGTCGACGTCAACTGGGATACGGAACGAACCTTCGATTTTCAGAACCGTCTCAGCCTGCGCTATCAGGGATACGAGGACGAAATCATTCAGCTGATCGAGGCAGGAAACGTGTTCCTCGACACCCCCTCCCAGTTGATCCAGGGTGGCCAGAGCCTCTTCGGGATCAAGACGCAGATACAGCTCGGGGGTATCACGCTGACGACCGTAACGAGCCAGCAGGAAGGCGAGTCCGAAGAGATCAACCTGGAGGGTGGCTCCCAGACTACCGAGTTCGAAATCAGACCCACCGACTACGAGGACAACCAGCATTTCTTCCTGGGCTATTTCTTCAAGAACTGGTGGAACCGGGCCTTCGAGGATCCGCAGCAACCGACGGTGCTTTCCGGTTTCGACCGTATCTCCGACATCGAGGTCTGGCGCCTCGAACGTACGACCACCGGCAAAAACGATCCAAACGTGCGGGAAGCCATCGCACTGGTAGATCTGGGAGAGCAGCCGTTTTTCACTCAACGGCCCGACAGTTCCTATCTGGAACTTCCGGGTACGAACGAACTTGACTACCGGTATTCCGCAGACGATCTGAACCGTCTGCGGGAAAACACCTCTATCATCGACTTTCTCACGCTTGAGGAGGGACTCGACCAGTCCGATTTTCAGGTTGGTGACTTTCGCAAGCTGCAGGAAGGCCGGGATTACGACGTAGACGAGCTGCTGGGATACATCTCATTGCGCAGCAGCCTTACCGATGATGAGGCGCTGGCCGTGGCCTACAAGTACCCGTCGCTTCAGGCCCAGGGAAATATCGCAGAGGTCGGGGATTTCTCCGCAGAGACCAGCGGCCGGCTCGTATTGAAGTTGCTCCGGAAGGCCAATCATAACCCGAACAACTCGACGTGGCTGCTCACCATGCGCAATATCTACAATTTGCGCGGTCGGGGCTTCTCTCCCACGGAGTTCGAGCTCGACATCGTTTTCGAGCGGCCCGGTCAACCGGCAACCCGTACCATCCCGGGTCAGCGCACCACCCTCTTGCAGTTGCTCGGTCTGGACCGGCTCACCGAGGACGGCCGGCCGGCATCAGACAACAAGTTCGATTTCGAGCCCTGGCTGATTGATCCGCAGAACGGCCGGTTGATATTTCCGTACCGAGAGCCCTTTTCGGCCCAGATCGCTACCGCGACCGATAACGCGCAGTTCATCTTCAGCAACCTCTACAAGCAGAAACGGGCGGAAGCGATTCGTGACAGCCAGCATGACGTTTACCGGATTCGGGGCGGTTACAAGAGCTCTGTGCAGTCGGTGTACAACATCCCCAGCTTCGGCATTGTCGAGGGATCGGTGGTGGTTTCGTCGGGAGGCGCCCAGCTGACGGACGGCACCGACTACATAGTCGACTATTCCACAGGCACCGTTACCATTACGAACGAGGCCTTTCTGGCACCCGGACGGGACGTCAGGATCACCTACGAGCAGAGTTCGTTTGCCGCGATTCAGAAAAAAACGTTGCTCGGTATGCGTGCCGACTACGTCTTTCAGGAAAAGCTCGCGTTGGGTGCCACGATGATGCGGCTCAGCGAAAAGCCGTTGATCGACAAATTCCGGATCGGTGAGGAGCCGATGAACAACCTGATCTGGGGCGTCGACGGTTCGCTCAACCTGGAACCGCGCTGGCTTACACAGGCGATCGACCGTTTGCCGCTCATTCAGACGAGAGCACCCAGCTCCATACAGTTCAAGGGCGAGTTCGCCCAGCTACTGCCCGGCAGCCCGCAAACGCTCGCTTTCAGGCGCACGCGTGACCAGTTGCGCAGGGAAGGCCTGGATTTCAAGGACGATGAGCTTCAAGGCATTTCGTATATCGACGATTTCGAGAGCGTCGAGAATTCGATCTCTCTCCGTCAGCAGGGGGCTTGGAACCTGTCGTCCGCGCCTGACTCGATCGGGGCGGAGTCAACTGCAGCCATTGCATTCAACGACTCGCTTCGAACGACCTATCGGGGCATGATGGCATGGTATACCCTGCCACTCACCCCCGAGCGTGTATTCGATTATGACACCCAGCCCGCGGACAACCTCGATGCAACGCGGTCTACCCATGTCAACGAGGTCTTTCCCAACAAGGACGTCTCAGCAGAGTCGGCCGCAGGTCAGCGGCTCCAAACTTTCGATATGTTTTTCGATCCCGGTGAACGGGGGCCCTATAACTACACCACCGAGTTCGACCGTTTGACCGATCCGGAGGAGCGGAAGAAGATGTGGGGCGGCATGATGCAACGGTTACCTGAGGGGTATACCGACTTCAATCTAAACAACATCGAGTTTATCGAGTTTATTTTCACTCCGCATTCCCGCGCTCCCGGCGGCGACGCAGGTGAGGATGCAAAACTTCTGATCGACATCGGCTCCATTTCCGAAGATGTCATCCCGAACGAGCAGCTCAACACGGAGGACGGTCTGTCGCTCGCGTCGATAGATCGGGACGATGCAGACAAGTGGAGCCGTCTGACGAGCGGGATTCAGGATGCGATTATCAAGGTCGATGAAACCACGGGTCGTTCCGAAGACCTCGGATTTGACGGTTATCCTTCGACTTCGGAAACAACCGGTGGAGAGCCGTACGAGGCGTCGGAGCAAACGGCCTATGCAGATTTTATCGCCGCTGCAACTTCCCGATTGCCGGAAGGCGATCCGATCCGCTCCCAGCTACTGTTGGATCCGTCGGCAGACGATTATTACCACTATCTCGACGAACCGCACTGGTCGGATCAATCACTTTATCCGGACGGTGTCCTGATCCAGCAGCGATACTCTCGATTCTTCGGGGGTCTGGAGATGAACTCTTTCGAGGGGCAGCGGGAGGTCCGCGGAAATGGAAACCCGATCGTCGGCAACTCGAATATCCCGGACACGGAAGACCTGAATGCGAATGCCAACCTGGATACGGACAACAGCTATTTCCAGTACGAGATACCGCTGAGCCGGGAAAAGCTCGACGAACTGGCGGAGATTACTTCCACGGATGATTTTGTGGTGAACCGTATTGACGGTGTGGATCCCCAAACGGGCCTGCAATCCACATGGTATACCGTCCGAATACCGGTTCGTGATCCGGACAAGCGGGCCGTCGGCGGAATCAGTGATTTCACATTGATCCGGACGATGCGCATGTGGACGACCGGCCATGCTTATCCGGTCACGATGCGATTTGCCTCCCTCGATCTGGTGGGCAGCCAGTGGCAGAAATCGCGGCAAGTGGGCTGCACCCTATTGTCGACCTTCGAATGTCAGACACGCGACATCGGCAGTCTTATATCGATCTCCACCATCAACAACGAGGAGAGCCAGGCCTATCGCATACCGAATGGGGCGATTCGCAGCAAACTCCGGCTGGCCACCGGCATTCAGGACGCCAGGGAGCAGTCGCTCGTACTGCGCGCCCGTGATCTCGGGCCTAAGGACACACGCGCCATCTTCAAGCCGTTCAATACGCCCCTCAACCTACTGAAATATGGAAATATGCGCATGTTCGTCCACGGCCATGGAGATGGTTTCGACGAACGCGGGGACGTGAATCTCTTCATCCGATTGGGCCTGAACGAAGACAACGACTACTACGAGTTCGAGCAGCCTATCACACCGAGTGATCCGCTGGCGGGCTCTACCGACGAGGTATGGCAGACCAACATCGATGTCGGAGGCGGGAAGCGCATCGATCTGAACTCCCTCAACATCGATCTAAGAGAGTTCAACAAGCTGAAAGTCGAACGCGACGACTCGCTCGGTTTTCCGAAGACGAGAGAATTCGTGAAGGGGGGTTACGACTTCACGGCCCCCGGGGCCAAGCTGAAAATCAAAGGCAATCCCTCGCTTTCCGGGGTGACCACGATGGTCATTGGTTTTCGTGGCGATTCGTTGCGCAACCAGGTGGTCGATGAGTTGGAGCTATGGCTGAACGAGCTTCGCGTGACCGAATTCGACTCGGAGAAGGGCTGGGCGGGCCTCGCCTCCGCTCAGATCGCACTCGCCGATCTGGCACGAATCGATGCCAACGTGCGCACACAGACGGACGGATTCGGTCCACTGTCGTCCGAACTCGGTACGCGCGAGGCGGACAACACCTTCAACTGGTCGCTCACCACCAACTTCAATCTTCACAAATTCCTGCCGGAACGATTCGGCTGGAATATTCCCATCACGTACTCGATTCGCGACAATCAATCGACACCCCGCTTTTCTCCTGATCGCGGTGACATCCGGCTGACCGAACTGCTGGAACGCATCGAAGAAAATGAGAAGCTCGATGCCGCAGAAAAACAGGCCGAGCGTACCGAGGTGCTTGAAAAGTCACGCGTAAACCAGACCACCCGCTCATTCTCGATCCCGATATCAAAACGCGGATCCCGCTCACCGATTCTACGGAATACAATCGACGGAATGTCGGTCAATTACAGCCAGTCGAGCAGCAACAGCAGCAACCCGTCCACGCTGTTCAATCATTCCAACCAGTGGAGCGGCTCGTTCAGCTACCGGTTTCAGGCGAGAACGCCCCGAACGTTCCGCCCCCTTCGGTTTATCGGCGGTCTGCCGATTTTCGGCTTTATCGGCGATCTGCGGATGAGTTATCTCCCCCAGTCGTTCAACTTTTCCGCCTCCGCAAACCGGAATTTCAGCGAGAGCCAGGAACGCAGCAGGATTGAACTCTTCGAAAATGACCCCAAAGCGGACTCTCTCCGGTTCGAGACCCTTGTCCGCTATCCGGTGAGGGAAAACCATACCTTCGGCCATTCGCGATCCTTCCAACTCAACTACGATCCATTCTCATTCCTTCAGCTCGGATACCAAAACAATACGGGACAGAGTTTTCGATCGCTGAGCGAAGACACACTGTTCAGCGTCGCATGGTACGATACCGCAACCACCGATCTCGTCCTTTTCGAAAACACGACGCTGGAGCAGGCACTCGATCGCGGCCTGGTAGACGAGAGTGCGACGGAATTGGTGCGGCTTTCACTGCTCCCCACCGGAGACGTACTCTCACGTATCATCAACGGAACGGGCGAAATTCGAACTGAGCGCTATAGCGAATCATTTTCCGCCACTTTCGATCCACGGCTTCAGCGAATCCGGGCACTTAGATGGCTCACCACCCAGCCCCTGGCGTATTCCGGCCGCTTTCAGTGGAACAACGGCCCGGCAGGCCGGCGCAACACCGGCGCGGGAGTACAGAACAACACGTCCCTCAGGACCGGCCTGAAACTCTCACCGCAGGACCTCTGGCGCGAGTTCGGTTTCTACCAGGATTTGGAAAGGGCGCAGCGGGACGCAGCCAATAGAAAGCGGGCGCGGCGGGCACGCAACAACCAACTGCGACAGCAACGAAAGGAAATCCAAAACAGTGTAAATGAGCAACGCCGGCTTCTCAGGGACGAAGCCGATTCACTGCGTACACTCGCCCGTGCGGAAATCGACACCCTGTTGCGTATCGATGAATCGGCGCAGGATAGCCTCAAGGAACGCCGGATTTCGCACGTGGACACGCTGCTGGTTGAGGCGCGAAGAGCCCGCGACACCTTGTCTGCCGTTGTCGACTCGCTTCAAATCGTGTCCGAACACCGGCCTGAAGAAAGACAGGCACTCGTGGGGGCGATGGCCACTGCCCGCAGTCAGCTCGACTCGTTGCGTGCACGGGAAGACACCTTGCTTAAACGGGAGATTGCTCGCACCGAATCGAGGATCGACAGTCTGCGCAGTATTCCGCCGGCTGAGGAGGACACGACAAGCGCCCTTACGGCTGCCGCGATCGACAGTCTTGTGGCCGGCGAATCCGCCCGGCGTGACAGCCTGTCGCTACGGGTCGATCGTACGCTGGACAGCCTGATTGCGCAGGCAGCCATGCGTGTCGACAGCCTCACGGCTTCGCGTATGCGCGGAGAGGAGGCGGACAGCTTACGCTCAATCGAACGTGACGTCAGGATGGCGCAATTGGAAGAGCAGGAACGCTACGTCGAGCGGCTCGAGCGGCTCAGCGACCGCGGGGATCTCGAGGATTTACTGGCCTTCGATCACCCCTACATGCTGATGGCCGATTCTATCGCCGCCGTTACCGATAGCGTGGCAAAAGCGAGAGGCGGCTTCTTCGACCAGACGACAACCGCGCGCTCCGATGATGGAGATGGAGGATTGCTGGGCTTCATTGATCCGCGTGGATGGCTCAGACGTCTGGTGCTTGCCGCAACCGGGATACGAGACCTTACCCTCACATACAACGGTTCGTGGACGGGTGCGTCGAGTAACGTATCCGATGAAGGGTACAACCTGTTTTCCGCATTCAAAGGGGACGCACCGAGCTTGCGCTACCGTCTCGGTCTCGAACAAGTCATCGATCCGACACTCAACAGACGGCTCATCGCCGACTCGACGTTACGGGTTACCGACCGGTTAAGCAGCAGCACGCAACTGGGAGCACGGGCCAGTGTCTCGTTGTCGCCAACGTTGCGGGTGGATGTTACCATGGATACGCAGTGGGACGACCGTGAGGACATCTCCTATCAACTGGATTTCGACCGTCGTATTGTAAAGACACGTACCCTGAGCGGCACCAATCAGGCCACCGCCTGGTCGTTTGATGTCGATTACGTTCGGTTTTTCAACCGGCAGTTGGAGTCCTACCTGGAGGACCAGGCGGCTGCAAGCGGCGGACCGCTCCGGGACGAGAACGGCGACGGTCGGATCGTTCTGACAAACGAAACCCTGTTGAAAGATTTCCAGGCGTCGTTCATTCGAAAGGTGGGCGAAATCGGCAGCAACGGCTTCTTGCCCTTCCCGCTCCCGAACTGGACGGTCAACTGGACCGGCCTTAATTCTCTGCCCATATTTCGACGACTCACGCAATCGGCCACACTCCGGCACGGATACCAGGCCTCATACAACGCCGACTATCGCAGCAATGCCGCTGCAGGCACCGAAAAGACGCGAACGATCAAAACGTTGAGAGGCGACGGATCGGGCTCGATCGTCAACCAGGACATTGCCTACGTTCTGTCAGAGCGCGAGGTCGGATCGGTGCGTGTCAACTCCCGCTTTCAACCCCTGTTGAGTATCGATCTCACCTTCACCGGAGGTATCCAGACCGGCTTTACAATGAACAGGAGCCGATCCTATGCACTCAGCACCACAAGCGCCGACGTCACTTCAAACGCGACGAATGAACTCCAATTACGGCTGAACTGGTCGAAGCGCGGACTGCGCTTGCCGTTTATCAAACGCAGCAGGCTGAGCAATACACTGCGCATCGGTCTGACGGCATCACGCTCGGAAAACGTGGAACTTCGGTATCGGCTTCAACCGGATTTGGAGACGTATCTTTCGGAAAATACAGCCGGCCAGAGTGTCGACGAATTTCGGGCGAGTCTGCCGGATGAGGACGAATTTCTGAATCCACCGCCGGTTGCCTCGATCCGCACACAAATTGAGCCACAGATAAGCTATACTTTTTCGAACAGGGTGAGTGCGGATTTCTTTGTCACGTATGAGAACCTCCAGAGTGAAGGAAGCCGTGTACCCAATTCCACGAACGTAAAGGGCGGATTTCGGGTGCGTGTCAACATTGCCAACAACTAGGACCGGTTCCTATGATCGCGGCTCGAAAAGATTTTGTCACGAACATGCGGCCCGACGGCGTCTCCCGCCCGGGGCTGGCTTGCTGCATTCTGGGAAACGTGCCTTACAAGGAAGCCTGGGATCTACAGAAGCAACTGCAGGCGCGCCTGATCGACCTGCGACGGCAGGACAAGGCAGGCCTTCAACCGCATCTGCTCCTTCTAGTCGAACATCCTCCCGTCTACACCCTCGGCAAGAGCGGTAAACGAGACCATTTGAAACTGGATGCAGACGGTCTCCGGCGTGTCGGTGCCTCCTTTTATCCGATCGGGAGGGGTGGGGACATCACCTATCATGGCCCCGGCCAGCTTGTCGGCTACCCGATTCTGGATCTACGTGCGTTTCATACGGACTTGACGCGATACGTGCGCACAATCGAAGAGGTGGTGATCCGAACGTGCGCAGATTTCGGCATTGCGGCACACCGTTCGAATGCAGGTACGGGTGTGTGGATCGGATCCGGTAGCGAGGAGCAAAAGGTTTGTGCCATCGGTATTCGGTGCAGCCGATGGGTCTCCATGCACGGCTTCGCTTTCAATCTCAACACGGACCTGCGCTTTTTCGAACACATCATTCCGTGCGGTATCGCCGACCGCGGGGTGACGACGCTGGCAAAGGAGCTTGGTGAACCGGTGGATGAGTCCTTCGCACGTGAACGGTTGGTCGCCCACTTTACATCGCTTTTCGGAACGAATACGGTGCAATACGAAGGCCGACATGCGCACCACTATCTGGCTACGTACCGATAAGAAGCGAACCAGGAGTTTGTCGGACTTAAAAAACACCCTCGTTGTTTTTATTGCCCTTAAGTGCGATCAGCGTCGTGACAAAATTACAGTAAATATAGAACTTACACCGAACGTCCGACAGCCTCTCAGGCCCAGGAACGCGGAAGCGCGTATGTTGTCTACCCACACACCTGTACGGGGGTAAGTAATGGACTATCAGTTGTTCGCCCGCACCCTGCTTTCCGAGACCCTATTCTACGATGCGGAGTATGGACTCTACGGAAGCGTATCACTCATTGACATGGAACGTGGCAAAGAGATGTACCTTGCCGCATACGATCCCGAAGAACAGGAGTACCAGATAGAAAGGGCGACCGAGTGGGATACAGTGGATGAAGGCGCCGAAGACGAGTTCGGATATGCCTTCGCAAAAGACGGAGAGTTGGTTGGCCGCTATGCCTCTAACCTGGAGACGGCGGACGCTTTGATGGCGATCGCCGCTTCCGAGCCCAATCTGCTGCCCGGTTTCGTTCCGGAGATTGAAGAAGGCTGATGCTTGCAACACAACGGACACCCTATACCTGTGAGTTCGCGTTGCGATGAGGCGTCGGAAGTTTTCTATGCTTTGTGATCGACGTCGTTGAGATCTACAAATACAGCCTGTAGAGCAGGCGAACATTTCGCCCTGGTTCCGGCATGATGCTCTTTACCCGAGAGAGATGGTTGCGATAGGCCACATCGCTAATATTCTCGATCGCCAGATTTACGGCATGAACGATATCGCCGGTCGTAACCAGGTACTCCGCCGACACTCCGAAGATGGTATACCCGTCCGTAGGTTCCTCAAACGGTCCGAGCCGTTCCTGTGTGGCAGCCGACCGGGCATATAGCGTGACCGAAAATGGATCGAAGGCAACTTGCGCACCTAACCGTCCCTGTAGCGGCGGAATCCAGGGCATAGGCTGATCGTCCGCAGTGAACGTTCCTTTTACGTAACTGCCGGAGGCGGTCAATTGGACGTGTGGCCATGGCGCCCAGGCTCCCTGCAGTTCTCCCCCCCACATGATGGCATCGGCACCGGCATACTGGTAAATCGGCAGGTAGATCCGATAATTTAACTCACCTGTATTTCGCGGAAAAATGTAGTTCCGGAAAGTGTTTCTGTAGAATGCAGCGGTAACGTTGGTTCTCTCCCCTTCGAAGCGCATGAAGGCCTCGAGCCCCAGCCCGGTCTCCAGGTCCAATTCGGGCCTACCGATATCATACGAGTATGCGGCCAGATGGGGGCCGCCGGAGTAGAGCTCTTCAATTCCGGGCATTCGGATTGAACGCATGCCGGTCAAGCCCAGGGAGACCCGCCGCGTAAGCAACACGGAAAGCGTCACCGAAGCGGAAATTCCGCCGAAGGACCGTGCCCGCACGCTATCGAGCAGGGCGGGTGAAAATCGCTCAGAAGGCAAAACGCGTCGAACGTCGTACCGGATGCCACCTGTAAGTGACGCGATCCCGGCATCAAGCCGCTGGATTGCAATGCCGGCAACGGTCCATTCCGTCGAGGCCGGGGTAAAACTGAATCCACCCGATGCATAATCGCGATACTCTGCCCACAAGCCTACGGATCCCTCACTGATCCGGCCCAAAGTGGCGGTGTGAGCGGTAATCGAGGCATTGTAGGAAAGCAGACCAAACTCGATGCCCAGCGTGCCGTTTGCCTCGAATTCCTCATGATGATACCATGTATGGCTCCCTTTCGCCTCCAATCTCGGTATCCATCCGGCAATATCCTCGACCTCGCTGCGCGCTTCCAAACGGTATCGAAGCATCTCGATATCGACACCACTCGGATGGGCTCCGACAAATCCGCCGGGAATCCCGTAGCCGGTTCTGTACACGCTACCCGAGATGCCTGCAAATCCCCGGGGTCCGAAATGACTAAGCCCTCCCGAGGCACTCTGCGTTGACAAGTCGGTGTTGGCCAGCTTGCCTTCGGGTGTTCGAAGGTCTCCGGCTTCCCTTACCGATCCTCCGATGTGATAGGAGAAGTGTTCGCCCACCGGCGCATGAAAGCGGGCACCCCCGGAGAGAGATCGGTTTACGGATTGAGGCTGAAAAGCCGCATCCAGATGTATGCCGTCCGGATAGCTGTTCGGAACGGCATTTTTCTGCACATTGACGACACCACCAAGTGCATTGGGGCCATAAAGCAACGCTTTCGGCCCGCGCACCACTTCGATTCTATCACTCATCAACGGTTCAATCGCAACGGCATGGTCGGAGGAGGTCTGGGACAGATCGCCTGTCCTTTCGCCGTCCTCGAGCACAAGGAGGCGTTCTCCGCCCAGGCCCCGGAGTACCGGCCGCGCAGGTGCAGGACCCATGGAACGCATGGAGATTCCCGGCTCATTTTCGAGCGTCTCTGCAATGGTTGCACCGAGGTTTTCTCTGAGCCGCCCCCCCGTGATCTCAAATGCACTCGTTCCCAGCTGGTCCGCCTCTTCCCGCGATTCATGTACGACGATTTCGTCCACCTGTACGGCTTTTGGAGCCATCTCGATAACCAGTTCAAGGCTTTCTCCCTGATCCAGGTCCACCTGCTGATTCCGCTCCGTGTAACCTACCCGGAAGACGTGCATGGTGTATGCACCCGCATTCAGTTCAATCAGGCTGAATTCTCCGTTCGCGTCGGTTTGTGTAGACCGAGCAGCTTCTTCCAGCCAAATTTGCGCGTAGGATACCGGCTTACCCGTCACCGCATCGCGAACAGCGCCGTGAATGGATGCCCGCTGCGGTTGAGCGACGGCAGCGGGCATCCACAGCATGTTACCTGCAACGAGCAGCCAAAGAATGACGCATAGCGCCCACACTCCCTCCCGTGTTCTCCACGTGGCACTCATTCAGTTACGGTTATCTGAATTGCATTCTCGTTGGATACCGGAGGCGTAGTGAAATCGGCATGGTCGCCGTGCATTAGCTTAAGCTGAAAAGCGGTTGTACCGGCGGCTTCTCCGTGGATGTGAAACCGCCATTTGCCGTCCTCGTCATGCTGCTCGAACTCCGCAACCCCTGCGGTTTCAAACTCGTGGCCCAAACTAAACTGGTCTTCGTTCAACTGCGCTTCCGATAAGGCATCTCCATCATGGTCCAGGAAAGTGGCCGAGATCAGGGCCGTCTCCTCGCCTTCCGAAATCGTGATTCCGCAAGGGGCGGAGCTACATGAGACCTCTCCCTCGAGAACCTGGTAGACGTTGACGCCGTTGAGTGTCAGCCGCAGTCCGTGGGCTTCTGCATGGTCGCTGTGTCCGTCGTCGTCGACGGCGTTGTCACACGCTGCAAAAAACATGAGCGTGGCGGCAAGTAGTACGAACAGCGTAGAAAATGGATAATACTTGGTGTTCATGATCGGGATCATTTCGGTTTGATAAACGCCCACTGATGCTGGACTCCAGACAGGTCGGCGAAATCGGATTGACGAGAAAAGAATGGCTTCCTGAGCTTCAGCTGCAAAGCATCGGAAGGGACGGCCGCGACGAACAGGCTACACGTGTCGTGCGGGGCCGGTGTAAGAAATGTCTATGCTACCGGCGGACCGCGAATATTGGTTGCCTGGAATAGCCCGAACGCGGTCTTGTCGGCGGTCGCACTCAGCAACGCGGCGCTGCACCAGCTTGAAACGGTCAGTGGCGGATCGATCACCATTTGCAGCAGCGTGCGTTGACACAAGTAGCAAACGTGTTCGCTATCGACCGGCGAGTGCTGCAGGAGGTAAGCCGGATTATCTGACGGTGACCGGAGTGGGATTTCAGACCGAGCAGGAGACGATCGCTCGACCAACGCGCGCATGTGTGCCACCCGGTGGACGGATGGTGCGATCATACCGCCGAGCAGAAACACAAGGCAGAGCGGTAGAGCCGCTTTCTTCGCTATGTATCCGACTGAGAATTGCAACAATCCGACAGTATTTTTCAGGCGCGACGGTGTTACAGAATGCGGGAAAGGATAGTTCCGTATCGCTACTACGGCACGTGCTACGGCAGCGATGACCGAATACGACCCAGCGGCGCGTATGTGAGGCCTGCGAATGCCGGATCCGAGTTACTTGCCGTTTGCTTCCTGCTTCCGGCTCAGGAGCGCGAAGGGGACGATCAACCAGGCACCCGCCATCAGGAGACCGCCCACCGGCGCCACCGCTCCCAGAAAAGAAATGTCCGTGAGCACCAGCAGGTAAAGGCTACCCGAGAAAATACCTACGCCTGCCGTCATCATGGCGGCGGACCGTGAGATCTTCCCCGCAGGTCGCCTTTCCATAAGCATACCGAGAACCAGCAGTCCCAGCCCGTGGAAGAACTGGTACCGGACTGCGGTTTCCCATGTATGCAGCCTGTCCGGACCGATTAGCCCTTCCAGTGCGTGCGCACCGAAAGCACCCAGCAGTACGCCCAGCGCGCAGAAGATCGATCCGGTGATGTAGGCTCCTTTATGGGTCATGCTCCTGGGCAACTGCCGTCCCTATGCATTCGACACCCATTTCCCCGTATTGTCGTCAATGTCCCACGAGGGGGCATCCGCCCAGAGTCGTTCGAGCCCGTAGAACGCCCTCCGATCCTTGTCAAAAACATGAACGACCGTATCGACATAGTCAACCAGCACCCATTGGCGGTGCTCATACCCTTCTACATGCCAGGGCCGTTCGCCACAATCTTCCTCAACGGACTCCCTGATACCGTCGACAATGGCCTTGATCTGGGTATCGGAGTCACCCGTACAAAGCACAAAAAAGTCGGCAAAGCCACCGACCTCCGTCATGTCCATAACACTGATGTCGACCGCTTTTTTGTCGATGGCCGCACGGACGACACGATCGGCAAGCTCGCGGGCGCTCGCACCGGAAGTACGCTTTTTGTCCGTTGCATCTGAGGAAGTGGAGATTGTGGCTGATGCCGTCATATTCATTTTGGTTCGTTGCGTGTACACTATCGGCCCTCCCTCTCGTCGAAGGGTTTCAGAGCCCCATAGTCGTGGCCCAGAATGACCGTCGCGTCGAGCAAAACTTCGGACGACAGCTCCTGGGACACGTGTTCATTGTCAATTCCTAATGTGCGGGCGAGTGCCCGGGCAGCCTCCAGATCGCCGGCGCGGTCGATTACGCGGGAGACCGGTTGCTCAAAATCCCGGTAGTTGCCGCTCTCGACAACGTCAAACCCGTATGACCTGAGGTAGACTCTAGTGGTCCTGGCCAGACCGCTCTCTCCGCATCCGTTTCGGATTTCGACCTGATAAACGCCTTCGATGGCGCTTGCCGGAGCGGTCGTACGCAAAGTCTCCAACTCGCCGGTCCAATTTCGTGCGACAAACGCATAGACCAGAGCGGCCAGCGTTATGCCACCTATCAAGATTGCGGCATTCAGAAGCACGCCGGAGCGGCTTTTGCCCATATTACCCCGTTTCGATAAACGACAGAGGCGTGAACGACGATCCCGAAAAGCCCGGGATCCGGTCACGCCAGTTCATCTTGGTTAATTGCCAGGCCGGCGAAGTGTTCATACAGGATTCGTTAGCGCCAGGAAAACTCACCCCTGTAGCTGCGGCGCATACCGTACGGACTGATTCCCCCGTATGCCGCATCAAAGGCTACGTCGTAAGCACTATAGCCATAGGCGGGACCGTATCCTCCATAGCCGTAACCGCCGTAGTAGCCGTATGGCGACATGTAGCGTCCATAGGGGCTCTGCCGTACCGAGAGTTGAAGCGTCGTCCTCTCCGTGGGACGGTAGAGAATTTGGGCGTTTTTGATGTAGAGCTTGCCGTATGTCTGATCACCGCCGAACATGGGCGCCGCGCTACCGGTACCGAAAGGGGTATGCGCAAACGCAATATCGGCACGAGCGGCCAGTTTAGATCCGAAGTTCCACATCATGGTGTTGGTGTATTCACCCATCGACAAACCCATACCACCAAAGCCTGAATACCCCAGACTGTACGAATGACGCATCTGGAACACCTCGGGACTGAAAAGCCGATTCAGAGAAAAGCCTGCCGTCGGTTCGACGACTTTCACCTGTGCATGCCTGGGCATATCCGTCCGCAGCTGCGCTTCTGCAGGCGTCGCAAACATCCCCAGGCTAATCACCACTGCCGCAACCATCAAAAGATGTCTCATTCTCGTGTCCTGTCGATTGTGCCGGACCTCGGGATACACTGTTTGTCTTCAAAGTATCGCTTTCTCTTGTGTACCTCAAGGCACTTTTTTTGTTCTGATTTCCGGTGAATCTAAACCGTGATCTGCCGGTGGCAGGCGAACACGCTTCCGACGCATCCTTCGAACCACAACGAATATGCGGCGTTCGCTATTGTTCACCTTTTTCACGGACTATGGGAACAGATAACTGCGTAGTTCTCGGAATTGAGTCATCATGTGACGATACGGCCGCTGCAGTGGTCGCAAATGGCATACTTCTATCGAATATTCGATCGTCACAACTGGATCACAGGGAATTTGGAGGCGTGGTACCGGAACTCGCCTCGCGTGCACATCAGCGGCTCATCGTACCCGTTGTCGACAAGGCGCTCTCAGAATCCGGCGTGGGTAAGAATGAGCTGACGGCCATTGCGGTGACATATGGGCCCGGACTTGCCGGAAGCCTGCTGGTGGGATTAAGTTTCGCAAAAGCAATGGCCCTGACACTCGATGTGCCCTTGATAGGGGTCAATCACCTTGAGGGCCACATATATTCCGTTTTTCTCGATGACTCCAAGCCGGTGTTCCCATACGTATGCCTGACCGTATCCGGCGGCCATACCCAACTCACCGTCGTAGACGATGGCTTCCGGCATGCGTTGCTCGGGCAAACGCGCGACGATGCGGCGGGCGAGGCTTTTGATAAGGTGGCCAAGATGCTGGATCTGGGTTATCCCGGCGGTCCCGTGATCGACCGTCTGGCCAAAACGGGCGATCCGGCATTCGTCAACTTCCCGCGGACGAAGCTCGGGTCATACGAGTTTTCTTTCTCGGGTATCAAGACAGCCGTACTGTACTATCTAAACCGCTTATCGGAGGCGGAGCGCACGCGCACTGTCGAGGAGAAGCTTCCTGATCTTTGCGCCTCGTTTCAGGCCGCCGTGCTCGACATGCTGATGGAACCCACACTGGAAGCCGTGAAGAAGACGGGTATTCCGAGGCTTGCCATTGTGGGGGGCGTATCGGCCAACACGGAGCTGAGATCGCGGGCGGCCGGTCATGCCGAAGAGGAGGGGTTTTCCTTGTATATTCCGCCCCTCGCTTTCTGCATGGACAATGCGGCCATGATTGCCGTGACCGGCCATTTCAAGTACGGAGCCGGTATCCGAAGCCCGTTCACCCTCTCGGCCGTCCCAAATTTGAGCCTCTCATGACGGATTCAAGTCCACCTGCCGTCGACATCATCCGCGATGTCCTTGCGTCCCTCGAACGCGAACGGCCGGCTTTTCCGGACGCTTGCTCCGTGGAACACATGAATCCCTGGCGGGACCGTATCGACGCGATCGATCGGGCCATTATCACGCTGCTGAATGAACGCGCGGTTTGTGCACTGGAAATCGGGCGCATCAAAAAGCAGCTCGGCATACCGGTCTACGTGCCTTCGCGAGAGGAAGACGTACTCGAAAACGTGATGGAGACAAATCCCGGACCGCTGGCCGATCAGGCTACCCGACGACTATACGAGCGGATCATCGATGAAACGCGTTCGCTGGAGCGTGGTACCTATCAGAATGAATCCGACGAAAGTCCACCACAAAACACCGATTAATACCGACGGATAATCATTCCGCGTCGCGCGAGGGAGCCATAGCATGATCCGCCGCATTGTTCAGTTGTTCATTGCCTTCGTTCTCCTTGCGGTTTTATTGTCGGCATATGCCTATTGGGGCAGAAATACGCCTGCTTTCGACGAAACCCGGAGCGTCAAAATTCCGCGTTCTTCGGGATTTTCCGCCATCGCCGATTCGCTGGATGCGGCCGGGCTGCTCACCAACCGCTTGACCTTTACCGCCGTTGCCGGGATCACCGGCTGGTACAGTGATCTCAAACCCGGCTACTACGAATTCGATGAGCCCGTTTCGAATGCGACGCTTTTGCGCAGACTTCGCAAGGGCGAACAGACCCCCATTCGTGTGACGATCCCTCCGGGAAGTCGCCCGGGTGTCGTGGCCGCCGTCCTGCGCAGGGATCTCGAGATTGACTCCTCCGCTTTTCGAAATGCATTAACCGATCCGTCGCTGAACAGCAGGCTCCAGACCGATTCGCTCCACCTTTTCGGGTATATGCTGCCGGAGACCTATTTCTTCTACTGGGACACGGACGCGCCGTCCGTCGTGTCCCGCCTCAAGGCCGAGTTCGACGCTTTTTTCGACGATCGCATGCGGGCACGCGCAGATTCACTCGGGCTGACTGTCGAAGAGGTTGTTAGACTTGCTTCCATCGTTGAGTGGGAGGCACGTCTCGACCGCGAGAAGCCGATTGTAGCGGGTGTCTATCTCAACCGGCTGACGCGCGGTATGCCGTTACAGGCGGACCCTACCGTCCAGTACGCGTTGATGCAACGGGATGAGGGTCGAATGAGGAGATTGCTGTTTCGTGACTACGACATCGATCATCCGTTCAACACGTATCAGTACCGAGGCCTTCCGCCGGGTCCGATCAATAACCCGAGTCCGTCATCCATCCGCGCCGTTCTCAATCCGCGTCCCCACGACTATCTCTATTTCGTCGCCGACGGCACCGGAGGACATACGTTCAGTCGTACACTTGCCGAACACAATCGGTCGGCGGCGGAATACCGGAGGCTGATGCGCACACGGAGGAGAGAGCAGGCGGCAAGAGATCAGTAAGGCCTCCGCCCGATCGAGTGGGGACCCTACCTGCAAAGCCCCGAAATCAGTCGAACAGGAATCGGACGCCGGCCACGACACGACCACGTTCGATCGATTCCTCCACTACCGGCGCGTCGGCTACTTCGGTGTAGGGTAGGTTGCGGTCGTCAAACCTTTCGCGCATCCAGCTTACGTTGAGTTGCAATTGGTCACCGGCCATCAATCCCACACCGGCCGAAAGGAACTCGCGGTCGCGATCCACACCGTCGTTAATCTCATAGGGGCTTGGGTACATGGCATAGCCGACGCGAATGGCTGCCGGACCCAGGGCATATTCCGCACCGACGCGAATGTTGGTCACGCTCGTCATGTTCGTGCGGATCGCCCGATTGACGTCGTCGAAGAAAAATTCGTCGAACGTCGGGCCCTCGTCCATTCTCAGCGTCGACCAGTCGACGAATTCGGCATCGAGGCTGGCTGTCAGTCCGGATACCACCACGGTTGCGCCCCCGCCGAAGCGCCACGGTGTGATCACGCGGTACTCACCCTGGTAGGGTAGATCGTCCACCATTTCGTACCGGTCACCGTTGTCAAACTCCGTTTCCAGCGAAGTGCCGAAGGTTTCGTCCAATTCCGTGTAGGTCGGTGTCTGGACACGTGCACCCAATCTCAAATTCGGCAGTACCTGAGCGGACATTCCCGCATTTGCATAGACACCGAAAATGTCGGCATCGATCCGTTCGGTCAGCCGCAACCAATCGAAGTCGGTCGTCCCGAAGTCGATACCATTATTGTCGTTGTAAATGTCTTCTTCTTCGAATATTCGCTCATAGCTGTATGAGCCGAATTCGAAATTGACACCGGCGCCCAGCATGATGCCCCGGGAGGCTTCGATGGCGCCCCCAAAGCTCAGGTCGCTGATGCCGCCTTCCTCGAAAACCTCTCCCCGTTGCTCCACCCTGCCGTAGGTAACCGCAGGAAGAAAGGGCACTTCCGCACCGTCGTACCAGAGTCCCCGGTCGAAATCAATGCCGAACGTTTCGTATGCGAAGAAGGAGAGGTCGCGGAAAAAGTCGACCGTGAAAACGTCGTCTTCGGTATCGAAAATGCCGTCGTCACCCTCCTCTTGCATGATCTCGAATTCAGACGGCAGCGGCATAAAGTAGTCGGTAATCGAGTTTGCGGGATTTTCTCCCGCAAATGTCAACCGGCGGTCGAACGAGCGTGTCTGGTTCAATCCGACGGCGAATACAAGTGAGCCCGTTACCGTGGGCACTTTGTAGACGTATCCCAGATTCGAAAGGTTGGTTCTGCTCTGGCTGGTTTCACTCGAGGATGATTGCGCCGCAGCCTGGGTATATATACTGGTGTTCATCGCGTCGAGAAGGCTAAGCGAGCCCACCAACTGGTTTTGTTGCAGATATCCAAGTGCGGCAGGATTGTAGTACAGCGCCGTCCAGTCAGCCACGCCGCCAATGCCTGCGCCCCCCATACCCACCATTCGCGATCCCGTGGCCGGTGTACGCATGGAAAATCGCAGCGCATCTTCCTCGGTTTGTGCCGTCGCCGTAAGGCCGAACAAAAGGGTGAGCAGTGTAGCTGCAAGCGTATTGAACAGCCGTCTGAGGATTTTCTTTTCAGCAATCATGACCGTCCTCTTCTCTTCTGCTGTGTCCGTTTTCACTTGCGAATGGACACAAAAATGGCCTCGATGTGAACGGGGAGCGCCCGCTCCCATCGAGGCCGAATTATGCAAAGTTCAGTTGTACGTATTCGAGGTTGCTTCGGACAGAGACGCAGGATCAGCCGCCGCGGCTACCACGCGACGACGATCTGCTTCCACCACTCGAACGGCTTCCGGACGAACTCGATCGGCTTCCGGACGAACGGCTGGCCCCTGAGCTACGACTGGAGCTGCCACTCGACCGAACGGCACGCGAAGAACCGGAAGACCGGCTCGGCGCGGAACGCACACTTCTGCTGCTGGAGGTAGACGAACTCTTTGTAGCACTGGAAGAGGTACGGCTGCGTCCACTACTGGACCGGACTGCCGACCGCGTGGAGCGCTGCGGCGTCGCACTTTGAGCGCGCGTGCCGGAACGGGTCGGTGAAGACCCGCGGTAAGCGCCGAGTCCTCCTGTAGAAGTTCTGGATCGTGTAGTCCTGACCGTCGACCGCGTCGTCGTCGTTCCACGAGTCGATGGACGTGCCGTTGTACCGCTGCTTCTTACGGCACCCGTCGAGCCGCGCGAGGTTGCGCGCGTGCTGCCGAGGCGTGCACCGGTGCGACTGGTCCCGGCCGTCGTTCCGCTACTCCTGCCCGCGGTTCGAGCGGCACCGGTTGTCGTTGCCGTTGTCGTACGTCCGATTTCTCGCGTCCGCTCGTCATTCTCAGAGCGATCGTATCCCCGCAGGCTCCTCGAAGAAGCAACACTGCTTCGACCCATCGAGCTGCCCCTCAGCAGACCTGAACGCGTGCGGCCGTTCGCAGCGTAGTAATAATCGTTGGACCAGCGGTACCCGGAATGTCCCCAGTAGTATCGGCTGAAGGGCGAGTAGTAGCCGCCGTATCCGTAGCTGCTGTATCCGAAGTACCACGGATCATAGTAATACGGATCGCGGAAGGAGGCGTATCCATAATCCCAGGCGTTCCAGCCGAAACCGATGCCGAAATATCCGTAGCTGCCGTATCCGCCGTACCATGGATCATAGTGGCGCAGACGCCAGGAGTACGGGCTGTAAAACGTCGAAAAATAATCCCGGTAGAAATTGGGCCGGTAGGAATAACCGTAATCGTCGTACGCGTATCCGTAGTCGTCATAAACGTAAGACGTTACTTCGACCGTATCGCCGTCCACGGTCTCTACGGCAACTACCTCGTCACGGGGATAGTACTCCCTTTCTACAACCAGGAGCTTCGTATAGCAACCTGAGAGTCCAAGCAGAAGCACAAGCGCTCCGAGGACTCCGGTAAATCTGGTTATGCGCGATCTGGACCGATTCATGGGGTTCTCCTCCGGTTCATTCTCCTGTTGCCTGCGTCCAATGCCGGCCATATTGCACCGGTATTTTTGAAACGGACGGTATGGCGTGCGGTTTCTCATGTTGTCCAAAGTACCTTTGAATTCGCAATGCCAAAAGGGTATCTTTCGCACCCTTCACCCGTATGGCTGTGAAACCGGCTTTTGGCACTCGATTCTACCTTATTTGCAGCAAAAACCGCGCCAATGGTGCGAAGGGCCTTCAAAAAGGTGAAATCGTGTCAATATTGGGTCATTTGTTCACTCCTGGACGCAGCAGTGTCCTCTAACTAGTGCATGATGGCAGAAGCGATCACCTCTCGCTCGGAAGATTATTCAAAATGGTATGTCGACGTGGTTCGGTCGGCCAAGCTCGCTGAGTATTCGCCGGTGCGTGGTTGCATGATTATCCGGCCGAACGGCTACGCCCTGTGGGAGAATATGCAGCGGGTGCTCGACGGGATGTTCAAGGCTTCGGGACACGAGAACGCATACTTCCCCATCTTCATTCCGGAGTCTTATCTCGCGCGAGAAGCCGAACATGTCGAAGGATTTGCCAAAGAGTGCGCCGTTGTTACGCATTCCCGATTGGCTACAGATGAACATGGGAATCTGGTACCCGATCCAGCTTCGAAACTGGAGGAGAACCTTATCGTACGGCCCACGAGCGAGACCATCATCTGGGACACCTATGCGAAGTGGATCAACTCGTGGCGCGATCTTCCCATTCTGATTAATCAGTGGGCCAATGTCGTGCGCTGGGAGATGCGTACCCGCCTCTTTTTGCGAACGTCGGAATTTCTGTGGCAGGAGGGGCACACGGCCCACGCAACCGAGCAGGAGGCCGTTGAAGAGACGAAGAAAATTCTGGAGATCTACGCGACCTTTGCCGAAGAGTATATGGCCATGCCGGTCATCAAGGGTGTGAAGAGTGAGAGCGAACGGTTTCCGGGAGCGATCGATACCTACTGCATTGAGGCTATGATGCAGAACGGCCGCGCACTTCAGTCAGGCACGAGCCATTTTCTCGGACAAAATTTCGCCAAGGCATTCGACTGTCAGTTTCAGAACAAGGACAACAAGCTCGAATACGTCTGGGCCACGTCGTGGGGCGTGTCCACCCGGTTGATCGGAGGACTGATCATGACCCATTCGGACGACAACGGGCTCGTCCTGCCTCCTCGCCTCGCGCCCACGCAGACGGTGATCGTTCCGATTTATCGCACCAATAAGGATGAAGATCGGACCCGCGTGCTCGAAGCGTGCGACGCGATGGCGCAGGAATTACGCGATGCGGGCGTGACCGTCAAGGTCGATGCGAGCGAAGCCCAACGTCCGGGTTGGAAATTTGCCGAATACGAGGTGCAAGGCGTCCCGATACGGCTCGCGGTCGGTCCCCGTGATCTTGCCGACGGCGTCGTCGAGATGGCCCGCAGAGACACGCTCGAAAAAACGAGCGTGTCCAGAGAAGGATTGGGAGAGACCGTCTCCGACACGCTGAACGAAATCCAGAAAAGCCTGTTCGAAACGGCCCGCAACTTTCGAACGGCGCGTACCCAGCGAGTGGACTCATATGAGGCCTTCAAGGAGGCACTTGAATCCGAGGAGGGATTTCTGCTTGCACATTGGGACGGGAGCCGCGAAACCGAAGACAAGATCAAGGAGGATACGAGGGCGACGATCCGCTGCATCCCCCTGGACCAGGAATCGGAAGAAGGAAAGGATATGATTTCGGGCAGACCCTCGCGCGGCCGTGTCGTGTTTGCCCGTGCATATTAACCCGTTGGCGGCATGGCGGACATCTCTTCCCGGTTTGCGGCACGCGATGGCACGGAGCGCCGCCTGGCGTCGGCCCTCTCCTACATTTTGAATCCGATCATTCTGCCGCCGCTGGCCTTCTTTCTCGTTGCCCTGCATGTAGGTGCCGGCGCCTTTGAAATTACCCTGGTAACGGGAACCGCGGTCCTTTTCTTTGCCGCCATTCCGCTTATCTACGTCGTGTATCTCGTCCGTACCGGAAGAGCGGAAACCCTGGAAGTGCGCGACCGGACGCGGCGCAGAGGCCCGCTACTGGTCACTTTGCTCTCCGCCGTTGCCGGCCTTGTCGGTCTCACATTCGTCAGTCAAACCGGCCGTCCGCTCATTCTCGCTTGTGCCGCGTGTTTCTTTCTCAATGTTGCAATCGCGCTTGTGGTCACCCTTGAATGGAAGATCTCGCTGCATATGATCGGTATGGCGGGCTTCCTGTCCACGTGCCTTTTCGTATCTCTTCGTATGTGGCCGTGGAGCGGCGACTCCAGCATTCTTGTACCCGAATCGCTGCCGGCCGCCCTCGTTTTTTTACCCGTGCTTGGTTGGGCCCGGGTCCGGTCAGGTGCACACACGCTTCCACAGGTCATTGCCGGAGGTCTGGCCGGATTCCTGCTTCCGTTGATCGAACTGTGGCTCATCACCGAGGTCTTTTTCCGCAAGGCTTTCAACGCCGGCTGACCCCTGGAACACGCAGGCCGACGACGGGTTATTCGCATTCCTTCTCAAGTAACCGGCGGTTGCATTCCTGTCTTTGCTACAGACAAGTAACAAGGAATTGAATTCTGTATCGACGCAGCCGAACGGTAAATGCTCCGCATTGTCCTCGTAGTATCACTCTTCGCGGTCGCCTCCTTCTGCCCCCGAATGGAGGCGGTGGGTCAGGGCTGGGGAACGGTCGAAGGACGGATTACCGATGCCGAAGAAGGCACGCGCCTGCCCGGCGTCACGGTGGTCGTATCGGGCACCAATTTCGGAACGGCTTCAAACACGGACGGATTCTTTTCCCTCCGGCTCCCGGAGGGCCGGTATCTCCTCACGTTCTCGTTTGTCGGCTACAAAACCGCCGGCGATTCCACCGTCGTCTTTTCCGGCACGGTTTCACGCGTCGAGGTCTCGCTGAAACCCGAAACGCTCGAGTTGGAAGGAATCACGGTTGAAGCACCCGCACAGTCCGAACAAGCAGGTGTGGTGACCATCGATCCGAAAGACGTCGAGCGCATTCCTGCACCGTTCAAGGACGGTTTCAGACTGTTGAAAATGCAGCCCGGCGTTGCCACGAACAACGAGTTGTCGAGCGACTATTCCGTCCGAGGCGGCGGCTTCAATGAAAACCTGGTTTTCATCGACGGATTCGAGGTATACCGCCCATTTCGGGTACGACAGGGCGAGCAGGAAGGGTTGGGCATTATCAACCCAGATCTCACGCGTTCCATGACGCTGTATACGGGAGGATTCCCCGCCCGGTACGGCGGCAAATTGTCTTCCGCACTGGACGTCCAGTATTCGGAACCGCGATTTCTCCAACGCTCGGCTGCCGCGTATGCCTCCCTGCTGGATGCCGGCGTATCCGTCACCGGCAGCACTGCCGACAATCGTGCGGGCCTCGGTTTGGCGTTTCGTACC
>CAZIIP010000003.1:1530-32072 GCA_964539455.1 uncultured Rhodothermales bacterium | reverse complement strand
GATGGCTACCGTGACCGTAGTTGATCGCCCCGCCGTAATCGCCGCATATGTCTGTCTACTCATAGTGCCGGCCGTTCGGCGCGGCCGGCGATTGCGAACAGTGATTGCGGCGGCTCTCCTGCTCACGGTGAACGTCTGGGTAGACGTTTTTACCGGAAGCGTGCGCCCGGCTGTGGACATACTGATGTTGAGTGTCGGACACGGTGACGCCGGGTTGCTATCGTTGCCCGGCAATCGCCACGTGCTCATTGACGCAGGCCGGGCGAACGGTTACGTGGACTATGGACAACGTGCGGTACTGGAACACTGTCACCGATTCGGAATCGAGCAACTGGAAGCCGTCGTCGTTACGCATGCCGACGGCGATCATGTCGGAGGCGTCTTCTCTGTTTTGCGCGGTATTGACGTCAAGCAGGTCATATTGCCCAAGAGAGCTCGTGAACCTCCCGCTTTTACCCGTTTGCAGTTGTTGTCGGACAGCCTCGGCATTTCCGTGGTTCGCTGTGGATCGGGCGATACGCTTCACTGGGGACCCCTCACCTACACCGAAGTCCTCTCTCCCGATGCGCTACTTTCCGCCGCTACGGACGAAAACGAGGCGTCTCTGGTGATCCGGCTCACTTTCGGTGAGACACACATGTTGTTCATGGGAGATGCCGAAGGACATGCAGAGCGACGGCTGTGCGCGAAATACGGCGATCGCCTTAAATCCGATGTGGTAAAAGTGGGACACCATGGATCGCGTACAAGCAGTTCTCACTGTCTCGTACAATTCGCACGCCCCGCATGGGCGGTCGTCTCCGTAGGAAATGGACGGATGTACGGTCTGCCGAACGAAGAGGTGATTCGGCGGTGGACCGGGTCGGGCGCGGAAATTTATATAACGGGGAAAGATGGTGCGGTATGGCTCCGGAGCAACGGCAGGAGGGTGACACGGTTGAATTGGCGAAGGTGATCGCGTCATTGCACACTTCAAATACTAATCCAATAGAAATATTAATAATTGTTGTTGTAGTTGTTGGTGTGTGGAAAGCTGGGGAAAAGCTTGACAAACGGAACGTGACAGACTGAATACACAGTTGCCCACAATCTTTTCCGCAGAATAAGCCAGTCTTTATGTCGGCACTCTGCCCAAAAAGGCGTATTAGGGACGACGATCCCCAATTTCACCACAATCCACAGATCGAGCGGTCCGGATCCAAGCGACCGGTATTCCGTACACAAATGTGCCCGAAAGGCTTGGGGATTCATAGTGCCTTGATGGGAAAAACCGCAGGCAATGCGGATATCCGGCCGGCTCGTTCATGCGTCGGGTATTTGTGAAGCCGGTTTTCCGCTGCGCTCCACAGTCGCTCCCACATGGTTATCAACTCATCCGGTGGATAAATCTCTACGTGAATTGATCACGGTACACGAAGCGGAAAAGGCCATTGCCGAAGCTTCATTGTGTACGCATGTTACGGAATGCGCTTTCGACGATGCAATCGGCAGGATTCTGGCCGGTGACGTATTTGCTGCCGATCACATTCCGCCGTTTGATAACTCGGCAATGGACGGCTATGCCGTTCGCTTCGAGGACACCCTCACGGAAGATGTGAGATTATCCGTCGTGGCGGACATCCCTGCCGGTTCCTGGTCCACCCACACCATCGGCAGGGGAGAATGCGCCCGCATCATGACGGGTGCACCAATGCCGGCCGGAGCCGATACGGTCGTACCGGTGGAATTGACGACGGAGCTCGATCGGCATGCGGTTCGGATCGATCGCGTGCCGGAAAGCCGACAACACGTGCGGTATCGAGGTGAAGACATTCAACCGGGAGCGGTGGTTCTGAAAGCCGGTACGCGTGTAACACCCCCCGTAATCGGAATGCTCGCCACGGTCGGCGTTTCCCGTATTCCGGTATACGAAAGACCGAAAGTCGCCGTTATCGCAACGGGCGATGAACTGATCGATGTAACGGCTTCCCTTGCGCCGGGCAAAATAAGAAACTCCAACGGACCGGCACTCACTGCGCAGGCCGAAATACTCGGCGCGGATGTACGACCGCCCGTAGTGGCCCGGGACGATCATGACGACATGGATGAGCGGCTCCGGGAAGCCATGAACGCAGACGTGATTGTGATCTCCGGCGGGGTTTCGGTGGGCGAACACGACCACGTCAAGGATGTGATCGAACGTGCAGGTTTCGAGCTGGTGTTCTGGCGGGTTCGGCAGAAGCCCGGAAAACCGCTTGTTTTTGCCAAAATGGAAGAAAAGCTGTTGTTCGGCCTGCCCGGAAATCCGGTATCCGCATCGGTTTGCTTCGAACGGTACGTTCGGCCCGCAATCTTGCGAAAAATGGGGCATCGCCGGCCGGAAAGATCGCTGGAACCGGCTATTCTTAAGGAACCAATCAGCAAGAAGCCCGGTCTATATTATTTCACACGCGGAGAGGTTGCTTACGCGCCTGAAGGACATTTGGAAACCTGGTCTACGGGACCACAAGGATCAAATCTCTACTCTTCGGTCGTTTCGGCCGACTGTCTGATTCACCTTTCCGAACAGATTAATGATCCCCCGGCCGGCACCCGTGTATTCATCGAACGTCTGGGTTGGCAGGCCTAATGCCCTGTAGACATCAACACAATCCCTACCAGAGACCATGAAAAACCCAATTTCGCAACAGATGCCACGTTTTCTAAGTGGATTGCTTTTCATCGGACTGTTCGCATCCGTCTCTATGGCGCAGGATTTGCGCTACAACGAGTCGACCCGCATGCGGCTTGAAGGTCTGGGTATCGTCGGCCGCGCGCTCGGACGGGTCGGGTCGGAGGAGGAGGTGTTCCTCAAAGGAGACAAAATGCTCGTGCGCTCCGAAGACGGAGCCGATACCGTGACCGATCTCGAGAGCGATCGGTTCATCTATATTAACAACGACGACGAAGAGTACGCGATTGTTACGTTCGAAGAAATGGCCGAAGAGATGGGCCGGATGATGGAAGAAGGTGCCGGGCGCATGCAAGAAGCGGAGCGTGAGGCCGAAGCGCAGGGCACGGAACAGGACTTTGATTTCGATTTCTCGGCCGAGGCCACCGGTGAGCGGGACGAAATCAACGGATACGACGCGGAACAAATGCTCATGACCCTCAGAGTGGCTTTCACCGTCGAAGGTGAAGGAGAGGAAGGAGAGGTCCAGACGGCAAGGGGCAACTTTTATGCGTTGGTCGACACGTGGTTGACGGAAGAAGTCCCCAATTACGATCAGCTAAGCGCATTCAGAGAAGAACAGGCCCGGAAGATGGGAGAGGCGATGGGCGCCGCAGGTGGCGCGGGTAGTATGATGGAAGCCATGCAGACCGCGATGCAGCAGGATGAAAGAATGGGCGCAGCCATGGCGAAAGTGGCGGAGGAAATGGCAAAAGTCGAAGGCGCACCCGTTCGAACGGTGACCTACTACATTCTTGCACCGGAAGGTGAGGACTTGAACGTCGATCTGGCGCTTGGCCGCGAGGAGAAACCCGCGAGACGGCGCGGTTTGGGCGGTCTCGTAGGTGGCGCCCTCCGAAATCGAGGAATCAACGTCGGCGGGGCCGACGAGGAATCGGAAGAGGGGAAGATGGAGATTTCAGAGCAGAAGACGTTGCTCAGTATCACCACGGAAATGACAGACATCGAAACCGATAATCTGGATCCGGAAATCTTTCTTCCGAGAGAGGATTATCAGCAGGTAGAATGGCCTGGTTTCGGCGGCCGGTAGATAGTGCCGAAAGTGTTTTAGCGCCCGTCCGGAACCGGTTTCCCGACGGGCGCTCTTGTTTGTGGAAATACGGGGAACTTCGCGGGTGCCTGGTGGTGAAGAGCCCCTCCGTTTTTCATCGACGAGACAAAAGTATGTACAAAGTTCTCTGGGTCGGTATGGGCGGCTTTGTGGGCTCGTCTCTACGTTACGTGATGAGTGCGGCAGTCGCCCGGGTGCTTCCAGTCGCCGTCTTTCCACTCGGTACGCTCGCAGTCAATGTACTCGGGTGTCTGTCGATCGGTATGCTCAGTGGCTATGCCGAGATCAACGACGCATTTGATCCGCACGTCCGGCTTTTCCTTTTTGTGGGTCTCCTTGGCGGATTCACCACTTTCTCGACGTTCGGCTTCGAAACCTTTACGCTGGCCAACGGGGACAGTATGCCGAAAGCCATTGCAACCGTTTTGCTCCATGTCGCCATTGGACTCGGTGCCGTCTGGTTCGGTTACGTGACGATGAGAGGAACGACGGTCTGAGGAGCGAAGTACGATGCCCGGAGCATCGTAATCGAATCACCCTCTTGAGAGAGCCCTCTGTGAGATCGAGATCGTTCATACCCGTTTTTTTGGTCCTGATTTTCGTTGCTCCGCTGTCGATACCGTCGGCCGGACAGGACGCGCACACCATTCGGATCGCCCGCATCAAATACGGCGGCGGCGGCGATTGGTATAGCGACGAACGCTCGCTCACCGAGTTACTGGCATTTGTCCGCGAGGAAACCCTGCTCGACGTTGCCCCGCGGGAAGACGTGGTGGAATTAGCCAACGACAAACTGTTTGCCTATCCCTATCTCTATCTCACGGGGCATGGCAACGTAGTCTTTACCGAGGAGGAGGCCGATCGGCTGCGCCGGTATCTCGTCGGGGGCGGCTTTCTGCATGTCGACGATAACTACGGGCTGGATCCGCACATCAGAAGAGAACTCAAAAAGGTGTTTCCGGAGCATGATTTCGTAGAGTTGCCGTGGGACCACCCTGTTTACTCGGCGCATTTCCGCTTTACCGAAGGGCTGCCGAAGATCCACGAACACGACGGCAAGGCCCCCCGGGGTTTCGGTATCGTTCATGAGGGCAGACTGGTCGTATTTTACTCCTATGAGAGCGACCTCGGCGACGGCTGGGAGCCGCCCTCCGTTCATGACAACCCACCGGAGAAGCGTATGTCCGCACTGCAAATGGGAGCGAACATACTGGTGTTTGCCATGCGAAGACCGGATCTTTAGCGGCATTGTGGCTGGAACGCCGGCGAGGTCCCCTGCAGAAGGAGCAAGGCGCCTCGGCCTCAACCACCAATCGGTATGAGAAAGATTGGCTATTTGTTGGTGCTTGTCGTCGCGTTGTTCGTGTTCAATCCCGACGAGGAAGATTTTTCGTCCTTCGTTCAGGAACGATCCGGCCGGTTCTTTTCGACCAGGACGAGCGACACGGAGGTCGGACGAATTCTCTCGGATCTCGGCGCCAATGTAACCCGGGCCCTGGCGGAGCATGTTACCAGCCGTGATAACTATTTTTTGTTCAGCATCTTTACGGTGGATCTGGATGGTGAGGAAGCCGAAGAGGAGGAATGGAAGTTTCTGGGCATCGCCTCGCGGTTTGTTACACTGAGCGAGCCGGAGGGCCTGAACGGCGAAGCCGACGGATGATCGCCATTTATCGTAACCTGCTTTTGAGCCTCCCGTACCTTTCCAGCGAATCCTGACCATCCGGTCCGCCCGCCCGAGCCAAGCAATCCATGCCCATGTATGATCTGAAAAAACAGGATCCGGAACTGTTTGCGGTTATCAAGCAGGAAGTTGAACGGCAGAACGAAGGTCTCGAGCTTATCGCTTCCGAAAACTTCGTCTCTCCTGCGGTACTCGAGGCCACGGGATCGGTGTTGACAAACAAATACGCAGAGGGCCTGCCCGGAAAGCGTTACTACGGAGGGTGTGAGGTAGTGGACGACGCGGAAGAGCTTGCCCGCAATCGCGCAAAAAAACTCTACGGCTGCGACTGGGTCAATGTGCAGCCCCATTCGGGCGCCACGGCCAACGCCGCCGTTTATCTGGCTATCCTTGAACCGGGTGATCGGCTGCTCGGACTCGACCTCGCTCACGGCGGGCACCTGACGCACGGCAGTCCGGTCAACTTCTCGGGCATTCTCTATGAAGCGCATTTCTACGGCGTCGAGAAGGACGGTCCCCTGGCCGGTCGGATCGACATGGACCGCGTGAGAACCAGGGCCCGGGAGGTGCGCCCCAAGATGATCTCTATCGGTGCGAGCGCCTATTCGCGCGATTTTGACTATGCGGCTTTTCGCGAGATCGCCGATGAGGTCGGGGCACTGCTCTGGATGGACATGGCACATACGGCCGGTCTCATCGCCGCCGGGATGATGAACGATCCGATGCCGCATTGTCATGTGGTATCGACAACCACCCACAAAACGCTCAGGGGTCCCCGCGGCGGCATGTTGCTCATCGGCAAAGACTACCCGAATCCGTTCGGCAAGGTTGCTCGGAAGAGCGGCCGTGTGAGGAACATGTCGGAATTGCTGGACTCTGCCGTATTTCCGGGCACCCAGGGTGGCCCCCTTATGCATGTGATTGCCGCAAAGGCGGTGGCGTTCGGCGAGGCACTCGAGGGATCGTTCAAGACCTATGCGACGCGGGTTATCGACAACGCCCGGACGATGGGGGAAGCCTTCCGTGAACACGGGTACGACGTCGTCTCCGGAGGGACGGACAACCATCTGCTGCTGATCGACATGCGCAGCAAAGGTCTGACCGGCAAGGAAGCCGAGGACGCGCTGGGTGCCGCCGGCATTACCGTGAACAAGAATATGGTTCCCTTCGACACGGAGAGCCCGTTTGTCACCAGCGGACTGCGCATCGGCACGCCGGCGCTGACGACGCGTGGATTCGGTGGAGAGGAGTTCCGTCAGGTGGTCGGGATGATCGATCGCATTGTAACGAAGCCGAACGACGCGCCAACCACCCGGGAGATACGCGGCGAAGTGAGGGATCTCTGCGGGCGATTCCCGCTGTATGATCTTCAGGCCCTTGAAGGAGCCGAACCACAATAGACGGAACGGATTCAGGCAACCCGTGTAGCAAATCCGTCGTACACATCAGGCGCACGAGCGGGAAAAGAAATTGCAGACCGGCAAGCAAATATCGGAGGAGAACGTTGCCCAATTGGGAAGGCAGCTCTATGAGCGGGCGTTGATACGGCGGGAATCCGAACCGATTACCGATCCCCGGGGCCGGCCCATCGGCTGGCTGCTGGATACGCGTCTGCCGATGCTCGATGGCGAACTATTCAAACGGGTCGGTGCGGTTCTCGCAGGCAAGTTGATCGAGCGTGGCGTTTTTCAGGTCGCCGGTTACGGGTATGGTGCGTTTCCGCTCGTGGGCGCAGTGCTGTCATCGGAGAACGGAGTCGCGTTTCTCGGCGGATACATACGTGAGCGAAGGAAAGCACATGGCCGCCGGCGTCTCGTGGAAGGCCCCATTGATCCGTCACGACCGATTGCCATTGTGGACGACATTCTGAATAGTGGACGGAGCGCATTGCGAACACTGGCCATCGCCAGAAGTGAGGGTTTCGATGTCGCCGGACTCCTTACTTTGTTCAATTTTTCGTGGGGAGAGGGCATGGAGCGGATCGAATCGGAGGGACTGTGGGTAGATACGCTGTTGGACCTGAATCTCCGGGAAGAGTCCGTATCGTCCTGGAACCCATCCATCTCAATGGTCTGAAACGATGAGGTTTTTCAAATTGGCCTCAGCAGCCGCGAAAGCGGTGACCACCGGTTCCGGTGGCGACATTCCGCCGTCCGGCGGTGATGGTGCCCCACAATTGCCCCCGGCCAACGGCGGCGAGGAGAGTATGGCCGAAATGGGTTTCCTCGATCATCTCGAGGAAATGCGTTGGCGAATATTCAAGGGTCTTGGAGGGGTCGCTGTCGGCGCTGTCGTATGCACGATTTTCTGGCGATGGGTGATCGACAAGGTGCTGCTGGGACCCACGAGGCCGGACTTCTATATGTACCGGATTCTCGGGGTTGAGCTGGAGCACTTCGTCCTGCAGAACAGGACCATTACGGGCGAATTCTTTGCGGCAATCGGGACCGTGATGGTCGTCGGCGTCATCCTGGGCTTTCCGGTCCTGCTGTACCAGTTCTGGAAATTCATCGAACCGGGTTTGTATTCGCACGAAAAGCAGGGCGCGCGTTTTTCTGCTGCATTTGCCGCCGGATTTTTTATGCTCGGTGTGAGCTTCGGCTATTTCATCGTGGTGCCGCTGGCCATGAAGTTCTTTGCCTCATTCGAGCTTGCAAGCAACGTGGTGAACGAGTACGACATCACGAGATATTTCAGCATGCTCACTTTGTGGGTGTTCGGCGCCGGCATACTGTTCGAACTACCGGTTATCATCTATTTCCTTTCCAAGCTGGGGATCCTCACGCCGCAGATCCTGAGAAAATCGAGGCGCTTCGCCCTGGTCATCGTGCTCGTCATTGCCGCCTTTTTCACTCCACCGGATCCGTTCACACAGTTGCTGATGGCGGCCCCGCTGCTGGTGCTGTACGAGACCAGCATCGCCATTTCCGCCTATGTAACGAGAAAACGCGAACGGGAGCTGGCTGAAGCGCTCAGGTAGCATCGACCGCCTTCAGTCAATTAGAGGCTATGGAATGCGCAATCTGCAGAGCGTGACGAGCGGAATTCTGGTACTACTTGCAGGAGCACTCTGCAGCAGCCCGGTGGCGTACGGCCAAGACGACGTCTATTTCTCGATCAGGAAGAACTTCAAGATATTCGGTGCGCTGTATGAGGAACTGACCGCCGGATACGTCGAGGAGATCGATCCCGAGCGTTTGATGAGAACGGGCATCACGTCGATATTGGAGACGCTGGATCCGTACACGACTTTTATCAACGAGGCCCAGACAGAGGATATCGACATTAGAAGCCGGCAGCGCTCAGGGGGTGTCGGATTGGAGGTGGCAGTCAGAGACGGCAGGCACGTGGTGACCAATCCGCTGGAGGGCTATCCGGCGTTCGACCAGGGCGTGCGTGCGGGAGATCGGATCCTCACGATCGACGGACGTCCGGTTGACGGGCTCTCGGCCCGGGACGTCGGTGATCTGCTCGGCGGCGATTCCGGTACGACCGTGGAGGTCGTCATTCGTCGGCCGGGAGAATCGGAGTCGATACCGTTTCTTCTAAAGCGCACGCGATACCGCGTGCGGGATGTGACCTACAGCGGATTCATCGACGCTACGGATGGAAAAAATATCGGCTACGTACGGCTGGAACGGTTCGGACAGGAGTCGCTCTCCGGCGTGGACGGGGCCATAAGCAATCTCGCAGACCAGCGGACGCTGGAAGGATTGATTTTGGATCTACGCGACAATCCGGGCGGGTTGCTCGAGGCGGCCGTTACCGTCGCAGGTGCATTTCTTCCGCAAAACTCCCTCGTGGTGTCGACACGGGGACGCAGCCTCGAAGGTAAGTCTTTGTACCGGACCAGACAGATACCGATCGCGCCCGAACTTCCCCTTATTGTTCTGATTAACGGAGCGAGTGCTTCGGCAAGCGAAATCGTGGCCGGTGCGGTACAGGATCTGGATAGAGGACTGGTAGTAGGCTCACGCTCTTTCGGCAAGGGTCTGGTGCAGCAGATCAAATCATTACCATATCTGACGGCGCTTCGGATGACGACGGCCTTCTACTATACCCCCAGTGGGCGTTCGATTCAAGCACGCAGGTACGGAAGGGAAGTCGCCGTGCCGGGCGAACGGGTGCCTGATTCACTCCGGAATACATTCGAAACCGAGGCGGGAAGGCTCGTAAGGGACGGGGGAGGAATAGAACCGGACGTAGAGATCGAGGCTCCCAAAAAAGGAGGGCTCATAGGTGCACTCGTCCGCCGATCCGCATTTTTCCGCTTTGCAGGCACCTATGCGGCATCGGTGGATAGCATCCCGGCCAACTTCGAAGTCGACGATGCGCTGCTCGACGCGTTTGCCGAGTGGATCGACCGCCAGGGTGAGTTCACCTACCAGACGGATGCGGAGCGGCACCTGCTGACCCTGCGCAACGATATCGCCGAACGCGAATACCGCCAGGCGGTACCCGTTCTGGACCAGTTGGAAGCGGCCATCCGGCAGGAGAAGGCACGCGATTTCGAACGAGACCGTGAGTATATCAGGGAGGAACTGCGGGCCGCACTTGTTGCCCGATTCCACCCCGAATCGACGCGGATCGCCACGGCGCTTGCGCACGACCCGTACGTCATCCGGGCAATGGAACTGCTTAATGATACCGATACCTACAACCGCTTGCTTGCCCCGTAGATGCCTGGACTCCCGCATTCGTACCCGCCGGGTTGCAGGATCCACGTGACTCCGGGTGTAGGATCGTTACTTTCTGCACGGAGAAAAAACTGCTCTCCGGGTGAACGGCTATTCGGCAAATGAACCGTCCCTGCAGACGGTATGAGATAAATGCCATGCAGCCAGGCACACATGAAACGGAATACGTCCCTCCGGATGACGAAGTGATCGTTTTTCGCGGCCTCAAAAAAGGATTCGGCAATGGCATCGTCCTGGACGGCATCTCGATGACGGTCCGGCGTGGTACATCCGCAGTCGTTATGGGAGGTTCCGGCGTAGGCAAGAGTGTACTGATTCGGCACCTGGTAAAGCTCCTGGAACCGGATGCCGGCGAAGTATGGCTGAACGGCCGGCGGGTGGACCTTCTGAAAGGCAAAGCACTCGACCGGGCGCGCCTGTCGGTCGGGTTTCTCTTTCAGGGTGGCGCGCTTTTCGACTCCATGAACGTGTACGAGAACCTCGCTTTCGTCCTCGAAAGAAATACGGAGATGACGCAGGCGGAACGGGACATGCGAATTGCGGAGACGCTGGAGTGGGTGAATTTGACCGGGGTGACCGACCGGTTTCCCGAGGAACTGTCGGGCGGACAGAAACGCCGGATAGGGCTCGCGCGGGCGATTGTCCTTCAACCGGAGGTCATGCTCTATGATGAGCCCACCGCCGGTCTGGATCCGTCCACAGCACGCGTGGTTTCCCGGCTGATCGTCCGGCTGCGAGATGAACGGGGGATTACCTCCATCACCATCACGCACGACATCGACTGTGCGACCATTGTCGCGGACGACGCCTATTTTCTTCACGACGGCCGGTTTGTCGCGGAAGGAACCCTCGATGATCTCCGCCATTCGACGCACCCGGTCGTCATGGATTTCTTCGGTTTGAATACAACTGCCGCCTCAGAGTAAGCTTTGATAGTCCCGAACCCATGTCTCGTCAAGCACGCCTCGGACTTCTCATTACCAGCGGCACCCTCCTCTTTGTGCTGATGCTTTTTCTGTTGGCGAGACGGACGTTTCTGTTTGCCGATGTCTACACCATCAGCGCGGAATTCCAATCCGTCGCCGGACTGGAAGCCGGGGCGCCCGTTCAGTACCGGGGCATTGCGGTAGGCAGCGTCGAAAAGGTGGTTCTACCGGAGTCGCCGGACAAACCCATCCGGGTGGAGATGGCCATCGAACGAGAGGCCGGCAGGCTCGTCCGTGCAGACAGCAAGGCGCAGATAAAGGCGGATGGTGTGCTCGGCAACCAGCTCGTGGTGCTGGTTGGCGGCAGCGATCAGGCGCCACCGGTGGAAGAGGGCGGGCGTATCGCCGGCGTCGAGCCGATGGAGATTATGGCGCTGGCCGAGCAGGCCATGTCAACCGTAGCCGTGTTCGACTCGGTTATTCTCTCGCTGAACGATGTGCTGCGGAAGATAGAGGAGGGGGAAGGCTCCGTTGCACGACTCCTGGAGGATCCGGACCTCTATGAACGTTCCGTCCGGCTCGCAACTCGCGCCGAGGGAGCGTTAAAGGGATTGGAGCACACGATGGATTCGTTGACCCGGCGGATCGACCGGACGTTGGCCGGCGTCGATAGCCTGGTGACCGACGTGCAACGCGGTGACGGTGCGCTTGCAAGATTGATCAACGATCCGGAACTGTATGACCGGGTGCTCGAAACCGGCCACCGGCTCGACGAGCTGCTGGTGGAAACCGACAGCCTGGTAACCGAGGCCCGGTCCGCTTCGGAATGGGGCACGGTCGCACTGTTTCGTGCGGCCGAGACGATGGCCGGATTGCAGCAACACTGGCTCTTCAGGAGGTACTTCAGGGACAATCCGGACCCGTATCGCGCCACGACCGACAGCCTCCTGCAGGAACAGCAAGAACGCAGATCCGCCTCCGAATAGGGGATATATCAAACGAGCAGACTGCCGCAAGCCGTCGGCTTGCCGGGCACGGAGGAACCGGCGCCGAACCCTGCGTGTGTAAGCAGCCGCATAACAACAATTGGGGCAATGCTGGATCGCGTAAAAGCAAAGGATGTGATGACCTGCGAGGTGCTGGTGGCCCATTCCGACTGGCCGCTGCAGGCACTGTCGGAGTTTTTTGTCGAATATGCCATCAGCGGCGCCCCGGTTACCGGCGAAGACGGCAAGCTGCTGGGTGTCGTTTCGACCACCGACCTTGTCCGGTTTCAAGCCCTGCCCGTTAAGAATCCGATTCCGGTCGGTCCCCACCGCTTCTACCTTGAGCCACACGACGAAGCACTGTCGGAGGAAGAAATGTGGTCGCTGTCGGTGCATGAGAACGAAAACGAGGCGACGGTCAAGGACATCATGACCTATGCGGTTTTCAATGTGGATGAGAACGAGCCGCTGCAGCGTGTCATCGATGCGATCGTGCGTGGAAGCATCCACCGTGTCTTCGTCACGAGAGGGGAAAAGCTCGTAGGGATCATCACCGCGCTCGGGCTGCTCGAGTTCATGTCCGATTCGCACTGCTTTGCCGGAGATCCGGAATAACGCGCGCGTGTGTCAGGCCTGCCCCTCGCGCATCAGGTACAGAATCCCGGCGTGTCGGTTTTAATGGTGAAAACCGGTGCGGAAGAATAGCGGGCGACCGTCTCCGTCACATTGCTCTCCGGAAGCCTCTCCCCGCAGCAGCGGGTTGCCATTAACAGCAGGCCGGAGCCTTCCCGCTCCGCAGTTGAAAGGATGACTTCGGCCGGTATTCCCGTACCCACGTGTATGCGCATCGCTACCCGGGGTCCCTCGGCGGCCTCTGCGATTTTCATCAACTCCCGCTTGGCCAGCTCTTTCAGGCCAGGCGCCTCCTCCAGCAAACCCGATCTTGCCCGGGGATAGAAGTCGGGGAAATGGGGTTCGGTGATGACGTGAAGCAGATCCAGCCGCGCATCGTACCGGTGCGCCAGTCTTCTAGCGGTCTCGACAACCCGAACGGAAACGGCTGAGCCGTCAATCGGGGTGAGAACGGAAGCGACAGGGGCCGGAGGATCTCCAACCGTATCGACAGTGACGACAGGTGCATTTGCCTGGTATAAAACCTTGCGTGTCACGTCTCCCAACAGCCCCGGCGTCGAGCTTTGTGGGCACCGGGTGCCCATCACGATGACATCCGCCTGCTGTTGATCCGTATAGTCCAGTATGCAGGGAGCGACCGCCGTTCCGACATCGACATGGTAGTGTATCTGAAGATCGCCGGTTTCCTCCGGCACCATTCCCATCAGCCGGTCACGCAACTCGTCTGGATACAAAAACCGGCGCTCCACATAAGCATAGAGCAGGTGCAGTTCCGCATCGACCTTTCTTGCCAGGTCGAGCGAGAAATTGAGCGGACGGCGCGAACCCGACGTGAAGTCGGTCGCTACAACGATCTTATCGATACGGGTCATTGTCTGCCGACGCCCTCCCGGGATAGTGAAAACTACCGGATGTCAACGTGATGCCATGTATGCCAACAGGTCCTGTGTAGTGACGATACCGAGTACCCCGCCCTTTTCGTCGGTGACGGGGAGACAATGGATATGGTTGTTGATCATCAATTCGGCAGCATCGCAAACCGTCGTGTCGATCCCGGCCGTAATCAACGTGCTGCTCATAATCTGTCGCGCCTTCATGCCCAGCGTGTTGACGTCGCGAGGCTGCTCCACGACGGTGTCCAGAAAGGGGCTGATCGCCTGGAGGACGTCCCGGTCCGATATCACCCCGAGAAGATGATCGTCTGCCACCACCAACAAGTGATGAAATCCACGTTTTTTGAGCATGTTCTTCACCTCGACGAGCGGTATATCGCCGTCTACAAGCACCACCTCGGTGGTCATAATGGCACCAAGCGTCGTATCGCGATCCATATTTGTCGTTGGTTGGGCACGTTTTCTGTCGTACTACAGGAAGAAACCTGTCGCGCACCGTAAGCACAAGACTTCCCCGATTTTCCTTGTATCTAACGGCCCATCCCGACCGAAAGGATCCGCAGGGCGCATGTCCGGTTTCATGAGACCGGATGTAAACGTCAACCAGCCCCTGCAAATATGGGAATGACCGGCGACTTGCTGTTTACGGATGTGCCGCTCGACGATCTTGCCCGCGTTTCGCGTAGCGGCATTCGGGCGGAAAACGACGGAAAGATACGTCTGGTAACGTCTATTGCGTTCCTCTCGGAGGCGAACGAGCCACGGGCCATTCTGGCCGTCAACGGTGCGCTGGTACCGGATATTCATTCCGAGACGCCGCTTTATGCCGATGCCGCGGCCGTTCCGGCGGAGGCCATTCTGAATGCGGATCCCTGGTTGCCTCCCAAAGGTCTGGTGGCGGCCGGCGGGATCATTGTCCGGCAGGGCGTTCCCGAAAGAGAGCTCCTGGCAATCTACAGACGGGGTGTATGGGATTTGCCGAAGGGAAAGGTCGACGAAAATGAAACGCCACCGGCAGCCGCACTGCGCGAAGTACGAGAGGAGACGGGCATAACCGATCTGGAGCTGGTGGGAGATCTCGGCACGTCGGTTCACGGTTATCCAAAGAATGGACGGTTTAATGTCAAGACAACGTACTGGTACCAAATGACGTCGAACCAGACGTCTTTCGTGCCACAGACCGAAGAAGACATCGAAGAGGTCTCCTGGTTGGAGTGGTCGGATGCCCGCGAGAATCTGGGATACCCCAGTCTCCGGCTACTACTCGAGAATATCGAGAAGAACGGCCTGCTTCGCGACGTGTGATCCCGTCCCGGTCGGAGTTGGCGTCAAGGACGGATGGGTGTGCCGTCGTGTCGCCTGACCTGCGTCCAGCGGTAGTCGTTTTTCTCCGGAAGCGTGTACTTGGCGGCCAGCTCCTCATCTACGTCAACGCCCAGACCCGGCCGGTCGTCCAGCATCCAGTAGCCGTTCTCGAGCCTCGGACAGCCCGGAAATATCTCCTGCAGCAATGGCGAAAACCGTACCGCTTCCTGAATGCCGAAATTCCAGGTGGTGATGCCGATGTGGGCATTAGCCGCATGGCCGGAGGGTGAAACGTCGCCCGGGCCGTGCCATGCCGTCCGGACATTAAACCACTCACCCAAACGGGCCACCTTCAGTGCCGGCGTAATGCCGCCAATCTGCGAAATGTGTATGCGGATGTAGTCAATCAGGCGTCCCGACATCAGATTCACCCACTCGTGTGGATTGTTGAATAACTCTCCCATGGCGATCGGGACGTGCGAATGCTCGCGAAGGATGGGGAAATAGCCGTTGTTTTCGGGAGAGAACGGATCCTCGATGAAGAACGGCCGGTAGGGTTCGAGCAGTTTGATCAAGCGGATGGCGTCCATGGGCTGCAGACGCTCATGGATGTCGTGCAGGAGTTCCACCTCCTCTCCGCACTGCTTGCGAACCGTCTCGAACAACTTGGGGATCATCCGGACGTAGGCCTGTTCGTCCATAGTATTGTCCTCCGGCATCCCGAATCCTCCCTGCTTGTAATCCGGATTCTGAGCCAGATGCGTCGAACCGTACCCGCCAAGCTGAATGCGCACGTACTTGTAGCCCTCATCCATCAGGCGCTGCGCATGGTCGGCCACCTCTTCAGGGGTTCGCCCGCTTGCATGTGAGTAGCAGGGCACCGCGAAGCGACATTTACCGCCCAGTAGCTGATAGACGGGCATGCCCGCTCGCTTGCCCTTGATGTCCCAGAGCGCCATGTCCAGACCGCTCAAAGCGTTGTTGAGCACGGGCCCATTGCGCCAGTACGAACTCACATAGGCCATCTGCCAGATATCCTCGATGTTGTCGACGTCCCGCCCCCGGCAAAAATCATCCAGGTACTCGTTAATTGCAGCCACTACGGCATGCGCCCGTTGTCTGAAAGTGGCACACCCCACGCCGTATAGGCCGGGCTGGTCCGTTTCGACCTTCACCACGATCAGTTCGATTCCTTCGGGACAGGTAGCGATGGCCTTGACCCGCGTGATCGTTACCGCATCTTCGGCCGGTGGCACGTGGTCGGGAAAGCCGAACGGGGTCATCGAAAGGGCGGCTGCACCCGCACCCATGCTTTTGAGGGCTTCGCGTCTGTCGATCTTCAGTTGCTTTTTGGGGTTCTTCATGATTTTGGCCTTTCAGGATTCGGGATACACTCCATGTCGAACGGCTCCGGCATGCTATTGACGGCTTCGGTCCATCCCGAACAGCCGGAACGCGATACCGGGATCAACGAAACTAGGAGGCTGTCGGACTTTCGGCGTAAGTTCCTTATTAACAATAAACCTGTCACGACGCTAATCGCACTTAAGTTTAATAAATACAAAGGGGCTATTTTTCAAGTCCGACAAACTCCTAGAGTTGGATTGTCCGTTTCTGGTAAAACCAGCCGCCGGTGGTCTCCCTCCTGTTGTGAAAATTCCAGTACACCTTGCATCGTCCAATATAGGCGTCTCTGATCTCCAGGTTAATTGACTTGTCGTCGTATTGTATTTCGACACGTCTTTCGTGGATCGGAAGAATGGATCGGGAAGACAGGATGATCTCATTGGATTGTTGTCGAACCGAGAGTCTGCCTCTGCTCCAGAGTTTCTGTTTGGCGAGCGTATTGTATTGCCTCAGATGCACCTGATCCTTGTCGGCACGGAAGTAGTTGAGATAGCCGGCGTCTCTCAACACCCACAATCCCTGGTTTGCCCCCCATCGTTTTCCATAGACAAAAAGATGGCCGGGTTTCAGGCCGAAATGAAGGGATTCTGCGATGTAGTGCAGCGAGTTGGCATGAAAAACCACCTTCACTTGCTCGAAAGCGTCGTTGCGGATGTTGCACAACGCTTCGCCTTTGCGCCGGGATACGATTAGATCACACTCCGTCATTTCGAGGGACGAATCCGGTCTCTGAGGAAATAGGGCACGGACATCAAGTCTGCCAGCCGGTCCGCGAACGGATCATCATAGACGGCCGACAGGATCGGAAATACATTGTCTTCCGGGACAACCCCCGCGCGGAGCGCTTTCGAGTCGCCGGAGGTCTGGTAATCTCCATCGGGTGTGCGAGAGTGCCAGACGTATTCCGACAGGGTCCGACAAGCCGGTTCGTCAAAAAGGCAGTACGACAGCCCGAGCGCCCGCTGGACCAGCGCGAGCACGACCGCAGATCGCCACCAGAAACTGCCGTAGAGCACCCCTTCGAACGGTACGGCGACGCGTGCTTTCCCATCATAGCTGCCGGCGAGCGCCTTGTGCAGTTTTTCGGCATACCGTACGTAGCCGTCGAGACTGGAACGGCGATCCCGCTCTGAATCATGCAGCAAGAATCCCAGCAGGGCGTGCAACGTATAGCCGGTTAGCACGGATGAAATGTTGGATCCTACCGTGAAGCGTGTCATCCACGGCTTCTCGGTTCGGTGCCACCGGTCGAACCGTTTCCATATCGGGAAAAGAACGGGACGCAGCCGGGGATCGAGCATCGCGATCGACAGGCGGCCATATGTGCGGTGCCAGGGCACGAGATAGTACTCCCAGTGGTCGTTGGTTCCCTTGTTGAGTTCGTGATAGCGGAAATACGCATCCCGCTTGCCGGTCAGAAAACGGAGTTGGTCTGCCGGAACGTCAACATCCGGCCAGTGGCTCGTTGCAAGGAAGGCAAGCCGTGAGGATGTCCAGCGCCAGCGGTCTTCCCGATCCGACAATTGCAGTTCTCTAAGTACGGGTTGCACCGGTCCGATATCCTTTCGCACAAAAAACCGTGCCTTCTCCAGCAGTTTTCGCCGATCCGCGCCATTTTCTTGCAGTGTCTCGTAGTCCATTGCCAGCTGCGCACGTACGGTACGACCGGCCGGCCGCAACGTATTGAGCAGCACGCCTCCGATGCAGGGGAACAACCGCACGACGTTGCACCCTACCTCGGCACGCAGTTTTCGAATGGTGAGGAATACCCGGCTCATATCAGGTCACGGTCTGAAAAACGCGCCATCGCGCGGGCGTACGTCTCCGGTGTTCCGATATCGAGAAACGGGCGATCGGATACGACAACGCCGATGACGTGTAGGCCCTCTTCGATGGCGGACCGAATCACTTCACCCACATAATACTCGTCGGTCTCGCGCATCGCCTGTCCGGGAGGATGCACCTTCGCGCCTACCCAGTGATGTAAAAATGACGTGAACGCAGGCCGCCAGGCGGCGATGCACCAGGCATGCGTCAGCTCCGTTCTGGACGGGCGTATGTCGAGATGCAACACGCGGCCGTCCAGTCCGGTCCGAACCATGTCCGTCGCGTGCGGACGGTCGGCGGGGAAAAGACCGAGCGCAAGATCGGCGTCGGATGTGCCCAACGCATCCAGGAGGGTCCGAAAAACCGTATCCGGTTCGATGAGGACATCGGGGAATCCCAGAACGACCGTCGCGTCCTGTACGAACGGCCATGCGGCATCGAGCGTAAACGGAGCGCCAAACGGGTAGCGCATGACGGCATAGCCGATCGACAGACCGAAACGCTCGCCGTCTGCCAGATATGCGGGAATGTCCCACTTGCCCGATCGCAAAACAACGACTACCTCGTTTACCCCGCCGTTTCGCATCAGCTTCAGCAGGGAAGTACATACCGGCAGAAGAACAGGGTCGCCGGAATGTGCATCGGAAGCCGGTACCGGCAACAACTCTTTGCTGCCCGGGAGCGATCCGAGGCGCGTACCCCTGCCGGCTGCCGGGACAAGCCCGACGATTCGGCCTTCTGCCATCTTGTACAGACTTTGTTTACAACGTTCAACCCGGCGGCCAGGTCAGCGACCTGCCGCCAATCAGATGAATGTGCAGGTGCGGTACGGTCTGCTGCCCGTCCTTTCCACAATTGACGACCAGCCGGTAGCCATTGGAGAGGCCCTCCTCTTTTGCAATTGACTGCGCAACCAGGATCAGCTTGCCGATAAGCGCCTCCTGACCGGTTTGAATATCGTCAACGGATGGTATAGGCTCCCTCGGTATCACCAGTATGTGCACGGGAGCCGCAGGATTAATGTCCCGAAACGCAACCGCCTCGTCATCTTCATAAACCAGATCAGAAGGGATCTCCTTGTCGGCAATCTTCTGAAAAAGTGTCTTTTCGGCCATGTGCACCAGGATTGGAATGTGTGCCGGTATTGCTGCGGGCACAAGGTATGCGTGTCGCCTGATTAATGGTAGGGATCAACCGGCGTCGTTCGCCTAAATAAGCCGTGTATCGTATCGCATGCGAAACGCCGGGAGTTTGTCGGACTTGAAAAATAGTCCCTTTGTTTATATTGAACTTAAATGCGATTAGCGTTGGGACAGGTTTATTGTAAATAAAGAGCTTATGCCGATAGTCCGACAGGCTTCCAGGATACCTGTTTCAAAACGGACGGAAGAAAAAAGCACAGCGGAGAAACCATAAAACATGCATAACGTTCACATGATCAGTTTTAAGCGAACATGCATCTTTCACCCCGCGTACCATGTCGACAGTTCATGTAACCAGAAAAGTGCATTTTAATGCTGCGCATCGGTTGCACAATCCGGAAAAGTCGGATTACTGGAATCGTGAAACGTTCGGTGACTGTAACAATCCCAACTGGCACGGACACAACTACGAGATGGAGGTAACGGTTGCGGGAGAGCCGGATCCGGATACGGGATACGTAATTGATCTCTCGGAGCTAAAAGCCATCATCGAAAGTCGGATTGTGGCCAAGTGCGATCACCGGAATCTGAATCTGGACGTCGATTTTCTTCAGGGAATCATTCCTTCAGCGGAGAATCTGGCAATCGCGTTCTGGAATGAGCTGGTTGACGCGTTGCCTTCCGGCGAGCTCTATCGCATTCGCCTTTTCGAGACCGAACGCAACTTCGTCGAATACATGGGTGCGTAAACCGATTGGAAACATATGTCAACGTATAGATCAAAGACGACTCCTCACCTGAAAGACGCGAGCGTGCCCATGCCGGACGAAAATGGAAACGGCTACGACGATGACGAATTTGGTGTCTCGACGCCGCTCGTAAAATACCAGCGCACAGATCTTTACCATAAGGAAGTGACGGATGCGCTCGCAGGGCACATCAAGCAAGTGCTTGGCAAACTCGGTGAAGATCCTTCCCGGGAAGGACTGCTCAAGACGCCCGAGCGCGTGGCGAAGGCATGGCAGTTCCTGACCCAGGGATATCACATGGATCCGGCCGAAATTCTGAAGAAGGCCGTATTCAACGAGGAGTACAGCGAGATCATTCTGGTCAAGGACATCGAAGTCTACAGCCTTTGCGAACACCACATGCTGCCGTTCTTCGGTAAGGCACACGTGGCCTACATTCCGGATGGGCGTATCGTCGGATTGAGCAAGATTCCGAGAGTGGTCGACGTATTCGCCCGACGATTGCAGGTTCAGGAGCGCCTGACCCTTCAGATTCGTGACGCCATCGATGAGGTCCTGCAACCCCAGGGAGTCGCGGTGATTATGGAAGCCAAGCACCTTTGCATGATCATGCGGGGCGTTGAGAAGCAACACTCGACGACGACGACGAGCGCCGTCTCCGGACAGTTTCTCAATCCCGCGACGCGCAGCGAATTCATGCGGCTCGTCCGTGGAGAGGGCTGACCGGTCGTCGACGTACGGTCACGCACGTTTTCCGGCCCGACGCGCGGCCCGACCGTACGGCGACCCGTGAGGGCATTTTTTTGTCCCGGTCCGGCCGTTTTGGAACAGAGTTGCGTAGTGAGGCCTACCACCGGCAGTGTGACGGCATATCGCGGTCGGTCAACGATAGGTCCCGGGTATGAAGCGGTACGTACATAGAAGTCTGCCGTGGGTGCTTCTTTTAGTGCTCCTCAACGCGGCATACCTGTGGTCAGGGGGGGCGCCCTCGCTGTTCTACGTCGGCAACGTGGTGTTGCACGTCGGCGCAGGGTTCGTGCTGGGGATTCTCTGGTTGCTCCTCTGGCGAACGGTGCTTGCGTCCGGGTCCTCCGCCCTGCTCAAGCTTTCGCTCCTCGGATCGACGGCTCTATCGCTGTCGACCGGAGTCGTCCTCATTATTACAGGCACCGTTCTTGACTACCGGTGGATACTGTGGATACACATTGCGGCGAGCTTCGTCGCAGCGGCAGCGACGATGGTCTGGCTTGTCGGCCCGTCGTCTCCGAAGATGCGCCCTTGGCCGCGTGGTTTGTCGATTGCTGCGCTGGCTCTTTTCATGATCGTGCCGGCGTGGTCGTTCGTCCGACCGGTACCGTCGGAATACCGGATCGAAAATCCCGTAATGCCACCGGAGAACATGGCGGGAGAAGGCATGGCCAACGGAGAAGGTATCTTCTTCCCGAGTGCAATCGAGACGGCCGACGGCGAGACCATCCCGGTCGAATTCTTCCTCCGATCGCAAACCTGCGGCGAGGCCGGCTGCCATCCTGATGTCTACGATCAGTGGGAATCTTCCGCTCATCACTTCTCTTCATTCAACAACCAGTTCTACCGGAAGTCGATCGAATACATGCAGGAAGTTTCCGGGCTGGAGACGCCCAAGTGGTGTGCCGGTTGTCACGATCCGGCGCTGCTTCTCTCGGGCACCATGGCGCGGCCGGTCGAGGCGTTCATCGACGAGCCCGCCGCACATGCCGGTCTCGCTTGCGTGGTATGCCACTCAACCGTTCATGTGAAGAATACGATGGGCAACGGCGGATTTGTGGTCGAATATCCCGAACTACACCGCTTCGCCGACAGTGAGAACCGGTACATCCGCGCAGCACACGACTATCTCGTCCGGCTGAATCCGAAACCCCACGCCAATGCCTTTCTCAAGCCTTTTCACAGGGAGCAGGCGGCTGAGTATTGTGCGAGCTGTCACAAGGTGCACCTCGACGTCGACGTCAACAACTACCGGTGGATTCGGGGATTCAACAGTTACGACAACTGGCAGGCAAGCGGTGTCTCGGGACAAGGCGCACGCTCATTTTACGAGCCTGCGGAGCCGATGAATTGTATCACCTGCCATATGCCGCTCGTCCCGTCCGACGATGCGGCGGCTAAAAACGGAATGGTGCGGAGTCACCGGTTTGCGGCGGCGAACGCTGCTGTGGCGTTCGTGAACCGCGACGAGAAGCAACTTGCAGGGGTCGCGTCCTTTTTGAAGGCCGACCAGGTGGCGGTCGACATCTTTGCGGTCAGTGAACCGGAACCGCCGTCACCTCCCGCTTCGGAACCGGTGTCCGGCGGCATGCCGGGAGAACCGCAACTCTCCAGTTCCTTTGCCATTGCCGAGGAGGAAGGCATGGCCGTCGGTGCGGGAAGTTTGACGCGGGAAGCCACAGCGGTTTACGGTCCGTTGAGCGGGCGGGAGACCGTGCTGCAGCGTGGAACCTCTGCACGTGTGGAAGTCGTCGTGCGCACAAAGGGTGTCGGGCACCTGTTTCCGAGTGGAACGGTGGATGCGCAGGAGGCCTGGCTCGAATTGAAAGCAACCGACAGCAAGGGAGATTTACTTTTCTGGAGCGGTTGGGTGGACGAAAACGGGACGGGCGAGGTGGATCCCGGCGCCCACTTCTATCGCAACGTTATGGTAGACGCCAATGCAAACCCGGTCAACAAAAGAAATGCCTTCCATACCCGGTCGGTAGTCTACGTGAACCTGATCCCCCCCGGCGCCGCAGATGTCGCGCATTACAGGCTGGATATTCCGGACGACTGTGGAGAGGAAGTCCGTATCGCTGCAAAACTACACTATCGGAAATTCAACCGGTATTACACGCAGTTCTCCTATGCAGGCGAGCCCGATCCTTCGTCGGAGGACAGTACCTACTCCGCCGATTTCGACAACCGGGCGTTTCATTTTACCGGTGACACCGAAAACGTCTCCGGTCCGACCAAGGAGATTCCGGACTTGCCGATTATCACGATGGCCACCGACAGTCTGGTGCTTTCGGTCAGCGACACCAGGCCGGATCCGGATGTATCAGGAAGTGGCGATGCCGCGGAAAGGATGCGCTGGAATGACTATGGCATCGCACTTTTTCTGGAGGGCGACTTGAAAGGAGCGGAAGTGGCCTTCAAGAGGGCGGTGGAGGTTGAACCGGAATATGCCGACGGATGGGTGAACCTCGCGCGGGTCTACCTTCAGGAAGGTGCGCTCGAAGAGGCCCTCGGGGTGCTTGAAGAGGCGGACCGCGTGAGACCCGATTTTTACAAGGCCAACTACTTCAAAGCCCTCTACTATAAGGCATTGGGCGAATACGATGCGGCATTGCCGCTGCTTACAGACGTGTCGGAGCGGTTTCCACGAGACCGCGTCGTGCTGAACGATATCGGTCGGGTCTATTTCTTGCGAGCGGAACCCGGTAAGGCAATCCCGTATCTGGAAAAGGTGCTGGCCATCGATTCGGAAGACCTGACGGCGCATTACAACCTGATGTTATGCTACCGGGCCATTGGCAACCAGGATCGGGCACATGCGCACGAAAAGAGATACCTCCGATACAAAGCCGACGAAGATGCACAGGCCATTGCCCGGGTTTACAGGAAACGGCATCCGCACGACAACAACGAGGCACAACCCATACACGAGCATTATAGCGTTCCACGTTCATCGACCAAGGTTCAACGGTGATAGATTATGGGTATCGTGCCGCGGGTACCAGGTTTCTCTTTTATGGTTGGTATCGACCGCATCGCGAATACCCCGTAGCGCAGCCAAGGGTGCCGAACATGTCCTGAGCGAAGTGGAGGATCTCTCTATTCTCTGTTCTCAACTGAGCCCGAACTCCCGAACACTCCGACCGCAGCGAGGAAAGCCGAATTTCATGCGGAGTTAGGAGACAGGAGTTGAAATCTCCAAACCCTAAAACCTCCCTGCCAGCACCGGCAACTCCGTCGGCCCGAACGCGACATGGTGTTCCGAAGACAGGTACACCCGGTCCCCGTCGAATTGGAATTCCATATTTGTGTAGAAGGGCGTCTCGTACAGTACCAGTTTTACTGCGTACGTGTCTGGCGACGTCCAGGCACCGCTGGCCGCTACCGCATGTTCGGTGGGCATATCAAGCATGCGCGACAGACCATTGCTGAAGCGGCTGGTTCCGGTTTCCCAATCGCCGGTGCCGAGCGCGATGATGTCTTCCGCCTCTTCAGTCACGACCAGCAACGAGGGGGGCTGGGCATCGAGTGCGAGCGTTGCAGAAACGATACCGCGCTCATTATCAGAAAAGGATAATGACACGCCCGAAATCTCGGTGGCCAGGGCGGAAGTGGCATTGCCGGCTTGGGGCGGAACGCGGAGCGACGCCAAAAGCGACGTCAATTGCTGCTGCATCTCCGAATTCTCATCGAGCGGTTCATCCTTGAAAGCGGGAAGGAGCTTCTCGAAGACGAGATCGAGCACTTCCTGCATATCCGGTACGCCACTGGTGACGGCAACGACCGCATCCTGATCCGGCATTACCAGACAGTATTGGCCAAACGCACCGTCTCCCCGATAGGCGTTGAAGCGCGAACGCCAAAACTGATAGCCGTAACCCTGATTCCAATCGCTTTCGGGGTTGCTTCCGTTGGATGTCTGGAGTTTGGTGGCTGCGTCCACCCACTCGGCCGGAATCAGTTGTTCGCCGTTCCATTGGCCCCTCTGCAAGTAGAGCTGGCCGAACCTGGCGATATCCCCGGTGCGGATGTTCAGACCAAACCCGCCCAGCGTGACGCCCTGCGGGCTCGTACCCCAGGTCGGATTCTCGATGCCGAGCGGTTCGAACAGGCGCGGACGAAGATAATCGAGTACGGTCTCGCCCGTGCGCTTCTGCACAATCGCAGACAGCATGTAGGTAGCGGGCGTGTTGTATTGAAAGTGGGTACCCGGCAGATGTGGGACGGGATGCGCTAAAAAGGCCTCGGTCCAGTTTTCCGTGTCATACATCGAAACCTGGACCTCGTGGCCTGCCGACATGCGCAGCAGATCGTGTACGCGCATCGAGGCGAGATTTTCGCCCGGCTCCACCGGGGCGTCCTCCTGAAAAAAGGATAAGACCGGGTCGTGGATACTGAACTTGCCCTCTGAAACCGCCAGACCCACCGCTGTCGACGTGAAGCTCTTGCTGAGTGAATAGAGCATATGCGGATGCTCAGGACCGTAAGGCGCCCACCACCCCTCGGCGATGACATGCCCGTGCCTCAGGAGCATAAAGCTGTTCATCTGGTCGATGTCGCGGTCTGCCGATGTAACAAAATCGATTAGGGCGCCCGATGAAACGCCCTGTGCTTCAGGGGTGCTCCGTGGCAGGCGATGGACCTGCAGATCATCCGGTTGTGGCGCGTCGGTTGCGGACGTGCATCCAAACGAAACAACGAACAACAGACAAAGGAGTCGCTTCATGGCGCAGATCGGTTGGCAGAGCAATCGGTGTGGACCTCAACTTACTGAAAGTGGCAGTCCGGGAGGGAATATGATACGCCTCATTCGAATGATCGTCGCAGAACATGAGGGCTGTTTACCCATTTACAAACGTATGTATCCGCATGAAAGCAGGAAGGAACGATGGATGAATACGGTATACACAGCAGTGGACTGCTGACCGACTTATATGAAATTGCGATGGCGGCCGCCTACCATCAGGCGCAAATCAGCGATACGGCGACGTTCGAGCTGTATGTTCGCAGCTTGCCGCCGCAGCGCAACTACCTGGTGGCTGCGGGTCTCGAGCAGGCCGTTCAATATCTTGAAGCGGTCCGGTTCTCGGACGATGAGATCTCCTGGCTGCGCGAGCAACCCGTATTCGACCGGATCGACGATAGCTTTTTTGATGACCTTACAGACTTCCGCTTTACGGGAGACGTATGGGCCATTCCCGAAGGGACCCCCGTGTTTTCGAATGAACCGCTCCTTCGCATCACGGCTCCTATTGTCGAGGCGCAGCTGGTGGAAACCTATCTGCTGACGACCATCACCTTCCAGACAATGGTCGCGTCGAAAGCCTCACGGGTGAAGGCTGCGGCAGGTGAGCGATCCGTCATTGATTTTGGCTCCCGGCGTGCGCATGGCCCGGAAGCGGCACTTCTTGCCGCCCGCGCCTCCAGCATCGGAGGATGCGACGGCACTTCAAACGTTGCTGCCGGTCGCCTATTCGATATTCCCGTATTCGGGACGATGGCACACTCGTTCGTCATGGCCTTCGAAAGTGAGGAGGAAGCGTTCGACCGCTTCATAGAGGCGTATCCGGAGACTGCGACGCTGCTTGTCGATACCTACGATACGATCGATGCCGTGTCCATGATTGTCGACCGCTTCAAGGGCAACGTCGGGGCCATCAGGCTCGACAGCGGAGACCTCGGAGCGCTTGCGAGCGAATGCAGGAAGATCCTGGATGACGCGGAAATGACCGAAACGCGCATCATTGCCAGCGGTGACCTGGACGAATACAGGATTCGAGACCTGCTCACATCCGGCGCACCCATCGATTCCTTCGGGGTGGGCACCAAAATGGTCACTTCCAGCGATGCCCCGTCCCTGGGGGGAGTTTACAAACTTGTCAGCAAGGTGTCCGAAAGCGGTCGACATGGCCGCGTCAAACTCAGCGCACAAAAGAAGCTCTATCCACACTCCAAACAGGTCTGGCGGATGCGCGACGACGACGGCCGATATGCCGGTGACGAGATCCGCGCGACTGCCGAGCCAAGGCCCGGGCCGAACGCGGAACCGCTCCTGGAAGCCGTCATCCGGCAGGGAAAACGTATTCACGAGCCCCGGAGCGTGGATGTTCTCCGCGAGCGTACAATCGAGTTGGTCTCCAAGTTGCCGGCTTCCGTGAGTGACCCTTTCTCGGATGCAACGTACCCGGTTTGTTTTAGCGAATATCTTGAATCCGAACGTGATCGCATTGAATTGGGCGTGCGGTCGAGTTTTGCATCCGAAGCATAGAACGGGAATGGTCCGGCGTAGCTCCTCGATTTTCGTCCTGCGTCTGACGCCCGGCACTTCGATTGAACAGTTTGAACCCATTACAGATGACTTATGAATGACCATATTCCAGACTTCTACGAACCTGAAAAGGTCGGGACCCTCTTCTATCCGGACGTGAGGGCAATTTCCGATGATGCGTCACGTGCCGCGCTGCCGAAGGCCGCGGATGATGCGCGCCGGATTCACCTGCTGATCGTCGACATGCAGGTCGACTTCTGCCACGAGCAGGGAACGCTGTATGTGCCGGGCGCGGAGGATGACCTGCGGCGCTTGATAGCATTCATCTACAAAAACGCGGATCAGCTGACGGACATCACCTGCTCGCTCGACTCGCACCTGCCACATCAGATCTTCCATGCGGCCTGGTGGGAAGATGAAAATGGAGAGGCGCCCCCTCCCATGACCGTCATCTCATCGGACGAAGTGGCCAACGGCAAATGGCGTCCCAAGCGCATGCCGGAGTGGTCGCGGGCATACGTGGGCAAACTCGAGGAAAATGCGAAAAAGCAACTGATGATCTGGCCATACCACGTCCCGATCGGGGGGCCGGGCAACATGCTCGATCCCTCCCTCTGGTCGGCCGTATTCTGGCACGCGGTCGCGCGGGATAGCCAACCGGTTATGTGGTGGAAAGGGACCATTCCCGAAACCGAACATTACTCGTTGTTTCGGCCCGAAATCGCACCACCCGGCAACCCTTCACGGGGAGAAGCCGCTGAGCTGTTCGACTTGCTGGAAAGCCGCGATCGGATCATTGTCGCAGGAGAAGCCGCGAGTCATTGCGTGCTCGAAACACTTGAAGATCTCGTCGACCATTTTGCCGATAAGCCGGAGAGATTGGAGCAGGTACTCGTGCTCCGGGACTGCATGAGTCCCATTCAGCATCCCGAGATCGACTTTGCAGGGATCACCGAGAAGCGGTTTGAAGAGATGGAAGGAATGGGCGTGCGGTTTGCCGATAGCACGGAAGCGCCGGTTAGGTAGCTGCATAAATAGCCGTGAGGGAGCCGGTTTCTCTATCGGAACAAAACGCCAATTGTCAGAGGCCTGCGACGGTTTGAAACACGATTGCGTTGGCCTCCCCACGTCTGTTCGACCCCACAAATTCGCATTTCATGATATTATGATGAACAATAGATCTTTTAATGCGTGAGCGCTCATAGTGCGGGCACTTCCGTGGTCCTTTTCGGGCCTTCGAGCTTCATTTCGGTATAACAGAGCATGGCGCGTTTCCAACCCAATTGGATATTGCAGGCGGCGGTGTTGGTCATTTGCATGGCCCCGATCTCATGTGCGCAAGCGCAATCGGCGGAAGAGCGGCAGGCGTCAGCGGAAAGCGCGCTTCAGACCGGTGACTACGAGACCGCCGTGCGTGGTTTCGAATCCGTCATTGCTTCAGACACGCTCGCGGCAACCGCCACCGAAGGCCTGGTGTCCGCATGGATCGCACTGGGGCGGTATGAAAATGCGCTGCGTTGGCTGCAAACGGACGCGACGCCAGGTACACAGGGTACCATCCAATACTTGCGGGGCCACGTGCTGCGGCATATCGGGCGATACGATGAAGCGGAACGCGCCTACACCATGGCACTTGAAGTCAATGAGGCGTTGTGGAAAGCCAGACTGGGTCTGGCCGATCTCTTTGTTGCGACGGGACGGGAAGAGGACGCCCGTCCACTTTACCTCGATGTGTATCGCGCCTTCCGTGCGGGCGAGCTTCGGTCAGCAGGAGACGTTCTGCCGGCCGCTCGGGCTGCGGAACACCTGGGCGGATTTCGAGAGGCCAACGATGCGTACAGGGCGGCCTATCAGCTAGACCGCGAACACGTGGAAAATCTCTATCATTGGGGTGGACTGTTCGCGCGCAAATACAACAACGCAGATGCACAGCGGACGCTCGAGGAGGCGCTGGCAATTAACGATTCCCATCCTGACGCGCTCGTCGCGTATGCGGAAACGCAAGGTTCATATGAGCAAAAGGAGGCACTGGCCCGCAAAGCCCTTGCCACCAATCCCCGTCACGTGCGGGCACTCAGCCTGCTTGCCGAACTCAGTATTCTGGATGGTCTCTACGAACGGGCCGAACACCAGCTCGATAGCGCGCTGGCCGTCAATCCGAACGATATCGGTGCCCTCGCACATCTGGGCGCCATTCGCCTGCTCTCCTCCGACACCACGGCCTTTTTGCGTGTAGAATCAAAGGCGCTCGACATCAATCCGGCAGCCGGAAGTTTTTTCAGGGTCGTATCTGAGGATCTCTCCCGGCGTTATCGATATCCCGATGCGGTGGCCGTCGCGCGCCGTGCGGTTGAAGTGGATCGAAGGGATCCTGGCAACTTCTCCGCGTACGGCGTGGCGCTGATGCGTGCCGGCCGTTTCGACGAAGCGCGCCGCTATCTGGAGCGCGCCTTCGACGCAGATCCATTCGACCTCTTCACCGGGAACACGCTTACCCTGCTGGATACCTTCGAAAACTTTGTCCGGCTTGAGAGCGCGAACTTCGAACTCTTGATCCCCGCAGATGAGGCGGACGTGTTGGGAGCGCTGATGCTACATGAGGCCGAGCGGTGCTTTTCGGCCCTGTCGCAGCGCTATCCCTATCGACCTGCCGGAAAAATCCGGATCGAGGCATACGGTGAACACGACGATTTTGCCGTCAGGGTAGGCGGGATACCGCACCTCGGCATACTGGGTGTTGCATTCGGAGATGTGGTGGCACTGGATACGCCGAAAGCACAACAGGGCAGCGACTACAATTGGGCCCGTACACTCTGGCACGAACTGGCGCACACTATGGCGATCGGAGTGTCCGATTTCCACGTGCCACGCTGGTTTACGGAAGGACTCTCGGTGTATGAAGAACGAAGGGCACGCCCTGAATGGGACCGCAAACGAGCGCTGGAGCTTCATCTGGCTATGGACCAGGGGCGGCTGTTGCCCCTCGACGAGATCGATCGGGGCTTTACCCGGCCGCAATTCCCGGGCCAGATTTCCCTGAGCTATTACCATGCCTCGCGCGTCATCGCGTACATCGAACAACAATTCGGCTTTGAGAGCATTGTCGGCATACTCGACAGACTTGGAGACGGATGGGCGATCGATGACGCTGTAGAAGACGTTCTGGGCATAGACCTCCGGACACTCGACGATGGTTTCCGGCTGCGATTGTCCGCCGAACGTGCGCAGCTCGCGCCGATCCTCGATGAAATCCCCGACCTGCTTGCCGATGACGCCCCGGAAGCGCCGCAGGCGTTTGCTTCGCTTCGAGAAGGGCGCCGTTTCCTCGAAGAAGGAAACAGCGTCGCCGCCGAAGAACGGTTCAGGCAAGCCATCGCCGAGATGCCGTTCTGGACCCGACCCGGCAATGCGTATGAGGGATTGGCTGCCATCTATCGCCAAACCGGCGACGAAAAGCGGCTCGTCGAAATACTCGAGGCCTACCTGGCAGTCACCGAATATGGGAGCGCCGAGGCGC
>CAZIIP010000003.1:0-1520 GCA_964539455.1 uncultured Rhodothermales bacterium | reverse complement strand
CTGCAGGGTGCGGCCGAACTCTGGGTTCGCTCTTTCGACTCGGATCCCTATGACGTGCAGGCCCGGCGCTCACTCGGCGAGCTATATCTGGAATTCGGGGACGGTGCGGCGGCCGCAGGAGAATTCAAGGCTGCACTGGCTCTGGATCCTGTTGATCTCGCCAAGATTCATTTTGATCTGGCCCGGAGCTATGTGCTGTGCGAGGACTATCCGGCAGCCAAACGGGCCGTTCTCATGGCGCTCGAAGAGGCACCCGGCTTTCGGGATGCCCAACGTTTGTTGCTCGATCTCATCGATCGCAGATAGCTGTTTCGTACCCGTTCCCTTGCGAGAATCATGAGGAGACTTCTAAGCCTGATTGTCATCTGTTGGCTCTGGCCGGTTGATCAGTCACCGGCCCAGCCCGATATGGGCTTTCAATTCGTCCGTATCAAGTATGGCGAGTCCTCCACCGGTCAGGGCTACGGCCGACACTGGAGACGGCATATGCCGTGGGCACATGACCATCCAACGGCCGAACTCAACTTCTACGAAGCGCTCAAGCGCACCACCCGGATTCCCGTCATGGAGGAGCCAATAGTACTCGAACTTTCGGACAACAGGATATTCGAGCACAATTTCCTCTATCTGTGCGAGCCGGGATTCTGGGAGCTGGGAGACGAAGAAGTAGCTAACCTCAAACAGTTTCTGGATCGAGGCGGGTTCATCCTGTTCGACGACTTTCGCGGACAGGACGAATGGATGTGGTTCGAGGAGGCGATGCAACAGGTGCTGCCGGATACACGGGCGGTCGAAATCCCCGCCGATCACCCGATTTGGTCAATCTATTTCGACATCGATCCCATTGCCGCGCCATCGCTCGTCAGCGGTGGATTCGGCCCGACGGAAGACCGCTATCGGGCATACTTCGGAAAGGACGGCCGCATGATGGCACTGGCGTGCTTCAACCAGGATATCGGCGACGGGTGGGAATGGCCGGATCGCAACATCGCAAAGGCCTCGACCGTGAGTTTTCAAATGGGAATCAACTTTCTGATGTGGGCGCTGACCCACTAACAGGAAGCACATCAACTATCAAGGTGATGAACAGAGATCGCATGACAGATCAGGCAGAGACTCCACGACGAAACGGTGAAGGCGGCACCGAAAAACCCGAAGAATCGCTCCTTCAGCTACAGGAAAGCAAGGATCGGATCATCACGCAGTTGAACAAACGAATCATCGGCCAGCAGGACGTGATCGAACTCGTTTTGATTGCGCTCTTCGCGGGCGGTCATTGTTTGATCACGGGCGTCCCGGGTCTGGCTAAAACGCTGCTTATCCGGTCGCTCGGTGAAATCCTCGATCTCTCCTACAAACGCATCCAGTTCACGCCGGATTTGATGCCGGCCGACATTACGGGCATCGACATACTCGAAGAAGATCGGTCGACCGGTAAGCGGGAGATTAAGTTTGTCCGGGGGCCGCTTTTTGCCAATATCATCCTGGCGGACGAGATCAACCGCGCGCCGGCCAAGGTG
>CAZIIP010000002.1:40067-48986 GCA_964539455.1 uncultured Rhodothermales bacterium | reverse complement strand
AATACGACCGGATTCCGCGGCGAAGAAATCGTATTTCGGTTCTCCGAGCGGGTTGATGCTCGTTCTTTCCAGCAGGCATTCAGCATCACCCCTGAGCCCACGGTTCCACCGGAAATCTCGGCTCGAAGAAGCCGCGTCACGGTCCGATTCCAGGAACCTTTGCGTGACAGTACGACCTATATCTTCTCCCTGGACAACAACCTGACCGACCTCCACAATGTCTCCTTGGAACGCCCTCTCACGGTGGCGGTGTCTACGGGTGATAAAATAGACGAAGGCCGCATTTACGGAATGCTCAAAAGTCCTCGAAACGATGCCCCCGTGGCATCGATCGATATTTTCGCCTTTCAACTGGATGATACCGCTGCGGTCGACGTCTCCACGAGAATGCCCGATTTTCGCACGCAGACCGGTACGGACGGCAGGTTCGCGCTGGCGCACCTTCCTGAACGTCCGTTCTTCGTCCTGGCAGTCGATGACAGGAATAGAAACAGAACGCTCGACGCCGTCGAAGCATTCGCCGTGCCGTCGGAAGCGGTAACCTGGGCGCGCCGGATGGACTCTACGGCAACAACAACCGCGGTCGAAAGCCTACCTCTCTTTGTTACGAGGATCGATACGATTGGACCGTCCGTCCAGCGTGTAGTCAGTCGGTCGGTCAAGCGTCTGCAGCTCCGGTACAATGAACCCTTGTCCGGATTTGACCGGGATCCCAGCCGTTGGAGCCTCGCGGACTCGATCGACGGCACGCCGAAACCCGTGCGTACCGTTTTTTCATCACCTGCGGATCCAAGAGTAGTGGAGCTGGTAACGGATTCGCCGGCCGCCGGGGTGCATCGGATCATTCCGGCAGCCGTCACGGATACGGCCGGGAACGATTCCCGGTCTGACACGCTCTTTTTCACACCGGTCGAGAGGGCAGATACTACCGTCGCCAGATTTGCCGGATTTCTCCCGCGTCCGGCATTCGCTCTCGAGGATTCACTGCAGATCCTCGTCCCTGGCCGGAGGCCGGGGATTCGTTTCACCATTGCGCCCGAGACACGGGCATTGGACGCCCGGCTTCGCATCACTGGAGAATCCGGCCAATCGGTGTCTTACAGTCGCACAACCGACAACGGTGTCGACTACACCTTGTCACCCGCATCTACGGCACCACTTGCTTCAGGCATTCTCGTCCAATGGCAATCGGATGTGTCCGACACGACGTACGCGCGCTGGTTTCGGACATTGCCCGAGGAGGAGCGTGGCGAGATCGACGGCGTCGTCGCCGCAGATTCGCTGCCAATCGTCGTGGAGCTGTTCGCCGAAGAACGTTCCGTCGAGGCCCGGCGGCATCCGGCGTCAGTCGACGCTACCGGCGTTTTCGTGGTACGCGACTTGCCGGAAGGGGCCTACTACCTCCGCTACTTTGCGGACCGTGACGGTAACGGCAAATGGAGCGGCGGGAGCGTGAAACCTTATATTTCTCCGGAATCGCTTGTCTGGTACAGCGATTCCCTCATTGTTCGTCCGCGGTGGACCACATCGCTGCCGGACACGCTTGTGCTGCCTGATTCCGTACCATAGACCCTCATTGTGATGACAACCAATGCAGTCCTCACGGCCAATGCGATGCGAGAGGCGGATCGCCGAACCATCGAGAAATTTGGTGTCCCCGGTTTTACCCTCATGGAATCCGCCGGGAGGCAAGTTGCCGATGCCGTCGAGGAGACGTGGGGACCGGCGCATGCGCTGAGGGTTGTGATATGTTGCGGCAAAGGCAACAACGGGGGCGATGGACTCGTTGTTGCGCGCACACTTTTCGAGAGAGGTGCCCGCGTACATGTGGTCAGCATGGCGCGTGAGGAGTCGGCCTCCGGGGATACCGGGCGCAACATCGCTTTGCTTGACCGGCTGCATGCGGAAGACACCGAGGGCCGCATCCGGATTGACGCTTTTGATGCACAACATCCACCTGATCCGCCCCATTGCGATGTTGTCGTGGATGCCGTGCTGGGCACCGGTATCCAGTCGGCGCCAAGAGAACCGGCACGCTCACTCATCAGATGGCTCAATGCCCTTGATGCCCCGGTCGTGGCAATCGACGTTCCATCCGGCGTGGCAAGCGACAAGGGCCTCGTGCCGGGAATCGCCGTCAAAGCGAATGTAACCGTTACCATGGCGGCGTTGAAAGCAGGACTGGTGTTGAACGAGGGCATTCGGTATGCCGGCAGGGTTGAGGTAGCCGAAATCGGCATCCCATCTTTTGTTCTCGACGCCGTATCCGATTCTCCCGGCTGCGGCACGCTAATCACCGACGAACTGGTAACGTCGCTTTTGCCGGTCCGAATGGAATCGGCCAACAAATTCAGTGTCGGATCGGTTACGACCGTCGCCGGCTCTGCCGGTTTGACCGGCGCGGCTTTCCTCGCATCCAGCGCAGCCGAGCGTACGGGCGCCGGCTACGTGGTTTGCGCGTGCCCGATCGGTGTGCAGCCGGTACTGGCCGGTAAGTTTACCACCGTCATGACAATGGGCCTTCCCGAAACCGATGCGGGCACCATTTCGCCGGCGGCCATGGGAGTAGTACTCGAACGCGCAGCACGTTCCAACGCCTTGCTGATCGGCTGCGGACTGGGACGTGATCCGGAAACACAGTCATTCGTTCGTGATCTCCTCGTGGAAGCGTCGACGCCCGTCGTCCTCGATGCCGATGGGCTTGCCGCATTGGTTGACCACGAAGACCACATAGCGGACGCCTCCGACGGTCAGTGGATACTGACGCCGCACTGGGGAGAGTTCAGGCGCCTGGCAGGTGATCCCTCGCTTCAACCGGAAGATCGAGCCGAGTTGGCGGCAACGTTTGCGGCCCGCTGGAATTGCGTGCTCGTTTTGAAAGGAATCCCGAGTGCGGTCGGTCTGCCGGACGGTCGATGCTTCATCGGCAGTGCCGGCGGTCCCGCACTCGCAACTGCCGGGACGGGTGACATTCTTGCCGGACTCTGCGCGGGCTTCAGGGCGCAGGGACTGTCCGCCGCCGATGCGGCGATAGCGGCATTGCACACCGGAGGCGTGGCTGCGGACCTGTATTGCGACACGTACGACGCTGCCACGATGACGGCGACGGACCAGCTTCGGCTGCTCCAAGATGCCCGGGCCTATCTAACACGCGGGTGATTGCACGCTAAATACCGGATATCGCGTTGCAGAATAGTCATTATCCGCGGATGCCCGATGAGACGCAGAGCTGAAAAAAGCGGTTCCGGAGGGACAACTTTTCATTCTCGTGTCGGTCATTTATTTAGGTGTGGATGTCGGTTGCGGAACCACGCAGGGACGTTTCCTGTAACAGAATTCGTCCGACTTTCATAGTCTCGCGACTCGTGCCTCCAGTGCAGAGCAGACGAAAGAAAATCCACCAAACGCAGCAATAGCAAATGGCTTCAAGAAAGACGCCCAAAGCGGACTTGCGACGCACCTACCAGGTTTTTTTGCAGATAGGTATGGTGGTTGCGCTGGCGCTCCTCATTGCCGCGTTCCGTGTTCACTTTAATCCGGAAACTGAACTCGACGTGGAGATTCAGGGGCCTGAAGTAGTGGAGATGGAACAGATCGAACAAACCAAACAGGTCGCCAAGCCGCCCCCACCACCCCGTCCCCCGGTGCCGATCGAAGTACCCAACGACGAGGTGCTGGAAGATGAAATCCTCGATATCGACGCGGAAATCAGCTTTGATGAACCGGTAGACTTGCCACCGCCTCCTCCCCCTCCAAAGAAAGAAGAGGAGGTTGAGGAAGAGCCCGAGGCGGAAATTTTTATGGTCGTGGAGGAGATGCCGGAATTGCTCGGTGGAATCCAGGATCTACAACGTCAGATCAAGTACCCCGAAATTGCGAAAAAAGCAGGCGTTGAGGGAATGGTTGTAATCCAGTTCGTCGTTGACGAAACGGGATCGGTCGCAGATCCGGTAGTCGTCAAGGGAATTGGAGCGGGCTGTGACGAAGAGGCTTTGCGCGTGGTGCAGACGGCGAAGTTCAAGCCCGGCAAGCAGCGTGGTAAACCGGTCAAGGTTCGCTTTTCGCTCCCCATCCGCTTCAAACTGAAGTAGGATCTCGGCGAAAAATCGCTTGAATAGTCAGGGGCTCCGTTGTGCAAACAGCGGGGCCTTTTATTTTTCATCCCCCTCCCGCAGCGGCCGATTCATACGGTCAGATGCGATACCTCGCCGGATGCCTCGCCTACGAGCACGTCCGTGGTTTGATCGAGGAAGAGTCCGTGGCCAAGTACGCCGGGATTGTCGTTTAACAGGCGGTTGAGCGATTCCGGCTCATTGATACCCCCTTCGAAGTGGACGTCCACGACCCAGAATCCCTCGTCGGTGATCACGGGACCATCCTTGCTCAGGCCGATGCGCAATTCTGGACTGCCGCCGAACTCACGAAGCGCATTCTGAACAGGATTTGTAGCCAGGGGGAGCACTTCCACGGGCACGGGAGCTTTGGTGCCCAATTTGTCTACCCGCTTCGAGGGATCGACCAGCACGACAAATCTTTGCGCCAGGCAGGCCACGATCTTTTCTCGCGTCATGGCGGCACCGCGGCCCTTTATCAGACGAAAGGCAGGATCCACCTCGTCGGCACCGTCGATGGCGATATCGATTGAAACCACGTCGTCTAGCGTGATCAGCGGTATGGCAAGCTTGCGCGCGAGTTGGTAGGATGCAAATGAAGTGGGAACACCCTTGATCTCGAGTCCCTCTTCGCGAATGCGCCGCGCGATCTCCTGCAGGGCATACGCCGCTGTCGATCCGGTTCCAAGACCGACGGTCATGCCCGATGAAACAAAACCCGCCGCAGCGATACCCGCCGCCATTTTTGCTTCGTTTTGATGTACGTCGTCCATTTTCGTTAGATCGCCGCCGTTGGTGAGGTGCGAAGATAACACCGGCGACCGTCATTCGTGGCGAAGCGCCTCGATTGGATCCAGATTGGCGGCCTTGGCTGCCGGATACACCCCAAAAATCAGTGCAATGCCTGAAACGGCCGCTACGCCACCCAGTGACCAGCCCCATGGAATGGTGGCACTGATATCAAAGTACCAGGCAACGGCATTTCCCGTCGCGATGCCGAGCAAAATGCCCAATAAGCCACCTATCTGGCATAGAAACAGTGCCTCGAACAGGAATTGCCGCAAGACGGCACTACTTTTCGCACCGATCGCCTTGCGAATGCCGATTTCGCGTGTACGCTCCGTTACAGAAACCAGCATAATGTTCATAATGCCGATGCCCGCTGCGAGCAATGCGATGAGTCCGATCAGGGCTCCGGCCATAGTCAGCGTACCGGTAAAGGATTCAAAAATATCGGCAAAGGTGTCATTGGTCTCGATCACAAAGTTGTTTTCATTACCTGCATCGACCTTCCGAATCACCCGTAACCGGCTGACAACCTCGTCGGTGGCAGCAGGCATTTGCGCGATCGTCTGCGTTCGAATCGAGACACTGGCCAGGTTGCGCTGCGGTTGACCGTAGGCGGCAAACAACCGGGTAACCGGAGCGAAAACACGGTTGTCAATATTGACCCCGAGGAAATTGCCTTTTGCCTCCAACACCCCGATCACCTTGTAGCGATTGCCACGGACACGTACCGTTTTGCCGACGGGGTTTTCGGTCTGGAACAACTCTTCGGCGATGGTAGACCCCAGAACCATCACCGGACGTGCGTATCGTATATCCTCACTTGTAAATGAGCGCCCCTGGTTGACCTCATAGGAATAGTTGCCGAGAAAATCTTCATCCGTGCCGATAAGGATCACGTCGGGGTCGGTCTCGCGCGCCTCATACGACACCTTCATGCCAAAATCGAAATCTTCCAGGATGCTGACATCTACGGGATACTGCAGCGTTCGTTCGAGCCGCTCGATCTGTTCGTAGGTGATGGGTGGACGCCACTTGAAGCGCGTCGGCCCCATTTGAATGGATGGGTATCTGGAGATCGTGAACGTCGAAGATCCCAGAAAGCTGAGGCGCTCCTGGAAGTATACGTCGATCACCTTCACGGCGGTCACCGAGGCAATGATGGCGAAGATCCCGATCACCATACCCAGAAGGGTCAGCGCAGAGCGCAGCTTGTTGCTGCGCAACGCCTCTGCCGCCATTCTGATCGCTTCCAGTACTCCCATTTGTACTTCTTGCTTCGGGTTTATTCGTACCTGAGCGCGTCTATGGGCTCCGCCTTTGCCGCGGTCCATGCGGGTGCCAGACCAAAAGCAACCCCTACGGCCAGACAAATGCCGAAAGCGAGCATTACCGTACTCATCGGCAATACCGCAGGAAGCATCATTCGGATCAGCCCGGTGATTCCGAGCGAAACGAGTACACCAATCACGCCGCCGATCAGACAAACGATAACCGATTCCACGAGAAACTGCGTCAGAATCGCCCTTCTTTTAGCGCCAACGGCTTTCCGGATGCCGATCTCGCGTGTGCGTTCCTTCACCGATACGAACATGATGTTCATCACGCCGATCCCTCCCACGAGGAGCGACAAGGAAGTTAGAAAAATACCGATGCCGTAGATGGCCAGCTTCACCGGAGCGAGCTGTTCGCGGAGGGACTGTTGGTCGTTGATTTCAAAATCGTCGTCCTCCCGCGCATCCAGGCCCCGTGCAACGCGCATGATTCCGGTGACTTCATCTTTCGTCGCCTCCAGATTCTCGATGCCACCCGCCTTGACGACGATCGTCACGTCCCTCCGTCGCGTGCCGAACGTACTCCGGAAGGACTCTATCGGCACCTTGATCTGGTTGTCTTCGGACGATCCCCCTTCGGCACCGCTGCCCTGTCTTTCCAGGACGCCGATCACCTGAAACCGGTGGCCGGAAATCCGGATCATCTTCCCGAGAGGTTGTTGCGCCGGGAAGAGCCCGTTGGCAACGTTGGCACCGATCACGCACACGTTACGCGCGCTACGGTTGTCGATATCGTTATAGAATCTGCCCACCGCGAGCTGTACTTCAAGCACCCTCGGATAGTCGGGTGTCGATCCCTCGATGCTGACCCTTTCCACGTCATATTCCCGGTATCGCGCAGTGCGGCGCGTCTCGACCAACGGCACTGCCGCCACCGCATGTCGCGAACGGATGTTGATGGTCTCGGCGTATTCCGCCTCGATACGCGGGCGATTGATGAGTTCCCACCAATTGGTGCCGGGTCCCTGCATCCAGGGCATCCGCTGCACATAGATCACGTCTACTCCCAGACTGGACATTTCCTCATCGAAATCGGCTTCAACGCCGTTAATGACCGTGGCCATCACCGTGACGGCGATAATGCCGATGATGATGCCCAATGTCGTGAGGACGGCACGCAACTTGTGCGTGCCGACCGCACGAAGTGCGATGCGGAGATTTTCTAGTGTCTCGAGAAAAAACGTACCCACACGTGCCCGATTCGATGTACCGGAGTTCGATGTGTTGCGATACGCGTAGCGGGTACGAGGGTTGCACGGCGCGTCACAGACGGCACTCCGGGAAAACAAACGACCGCGAGATGCGTCCGAAGAGACCCCGGCGTGTCATGGAGGCGGATACGTAGACTCTTTTCGCCTTGACGCCAATTATGCGAAAACCCGTCCGGGTATATACGTGGACTCGAACCGGTATGCCTGACGATTTGTCTGCTTACAGAACCCCCCGGAGGGGGATATACGATACAGCCAAAATCTGCGCCTGTCTATTTGTCTTTGAGTAAGCTCCCATGCATCCAATCTTCTCATAAACTGCCTATCTTCCGGTATCACCATTCCGATCATCATCATGGGCAAACTTCGCATCATTGCTCAATTCTGGGAATTTCTGCGCATCAGAAAGAAATTCTGGCTCGCTCCGATTGTCGTGATCTTGCTGCTCCTTGGCCTGATCATCGTACTGACCGAAGGATCAGCGCTCGCACCCTTTATTTACACCCTTTTTTGAATCCCGATCGCTTCCGTATCGAAGGGGATACCGGGACATCCGAACAGCGTCCGTTGAACTGAATGTCGTACGCGGGGCCGACCAAGGACCCAATGAGCGTTACAACGACCACAACCCACCCGCTACTGACCGTCACGGCCGGCCTCTTGCTCGGCTGTCTCGCAACGTCGGCCTGCTGCGCCCAGTCAACCGACGTTCCCGGCGGTTCACTCCTCGGCCTGTCACTTCAGGCATACCCGGCAGGCTTCATTCCGGCACTGCACGTGCAATCACCCCTGACGAATCGCGACATGGTAATCCTGTTTATCGGTTTCAACGTTACCGACAGACGAGACTGGGGTGAGCACGAAGACGAAGAGGGTTCAGGGATCGGGGCAGGACTCTCACTGCGTCACTATTTCAGCCGGGACAGGAGCGGATTCTTCGCCGGCGTCAGAAACGACATCTGGTTTCTGAATATTGACTGGCGTGATACGTCGCTTCTCGAACAAGGTGTAACGGACGTTACCGTGCTGCAACCTACTCTCCAATTGGGGTATGATCTAGATATCGGTGAGCGGTTATTGTTGGGCGGCTCTCTTTCGGTAGGCCGGGAATTCAACGTGCGAACAGATGGTGCCGAGGTCGGACAGGGCGCGATTCTGTTGGGTGGCCTGCGATTTTCCTATCGCCTTACATCCACCCCTTAAGTCGGACAGTATCGCTCCCTCTGAGGGCCACGGAGTCTCTCGCCGGGCTGCTGCAATGGTGCCCGGCAGTCTTTGCCGGTATTCACCTGCGTCGCGGCCGAACACAACCGCCGAAACGGTTCTCTCGAGAGAAACGGATACCCCGGTTTTCCGCGTGCTGCAAGTCATTTTCTCGATCATTCCACTGACGCGATCGGACCGGCGAAGTTGTATATTTTCGTTTGCCGGGTTCGAAAGGACGATCTGTAAACAGGCGGGTTGGTCCTCCGGTAA
>CAZIIP010000002.1:33170-40057 GCA_964539455.1 uncultured Rhodothermales bacterium | reverse complement strand
GCGGGTATTTCGATATGAAAGTCTTTTACGCGTTGCGTCCGGATCCGATGACGCATTGCAAGCTTAAGCGCTGACACCCAAACCGTTTCCACCTACGTAGCGCACTGCAACGACTTGTCAACCAACCTATGGTAGCCTCACACGCGCGAAAACTCACCTTCCCGCCACATCCCGCTTTGCTGCCGGCAGACGGGCGGCCTCACGCACAGTACGTGGTGCGTTATGCACGTTGTTTGGAGGACCTTCATGAGCTTCAACGAATGCGTTTCGAAGTCTTCAATCTCGAACTCCGGGAAGGCCTGGACAGCTCGTTTGACAAGGGAAGAGACGAGGATCCTTTCGATCCGGTTTGCCACCACCTGATGGTCTGCGAGCAGACGACGCATGCGGTAGTGGGTACCTATCGGATGCAAACGATCGAGATGGCAAGCCGGGGGCGCGGCTTCTACTCCGATATTGAATTCGATTTGAGTGGCCTGCCTGAAGATGTCATGCGTCTTTCCGTCGAAATCGGCCGGGCGTGTGTAGCCAGAAAGCACCGCAGCCTCCGTCTGCTGTATCTGCTCTGGAGCGGCTTGGCCCACTATATGGCGTTCAACGACAAGCGCTATTTATTTGGCTGTTCCTCCCTTACCAGTCAGGATGCCGCCGTTGGACACGCTGTATGGGGGAGGCTGCAGAACGAAGGTTACGATCATCCCGCCATCCGTATATCACCACGTCCGGAGTACGCCCTTCCCGAGGTATACGATCAGCCCGCTTCACGTGAAGCCAATACGCCGATTCCCCGACTCATGCGCGCGTATCTGAGTCTTGGGGCAAAGATCTGCGGGCCACCGGCCATCGATCGTGCGTTCAAAACAATCGATTATCTTTCCCTTTTCGATATGGAACGACTGGACGAGGGAGCACGGCGTTTTTTCGGCTATAAGCAGTAGGCCTTTTGTACGACCATCCGCGATACCGGACGTGAAGTACCTCCGCATCATTCTACGGCTCCTCGCCATTCTGGTGTGGACCCTCCTTCTACTTGTCGTGCTCGCAAGCGGCTATCTGGTCGTCATTTGGAAGCGTCCTGCGCGTATCGCATGGCGGGCATGGATGGTGCATCTCTGGGCCGCCGGAACGGTGAGAATCGCCGGGGCCCGTGTCTCCGTATCCGGTCAATCGCCACGGCCACCTTTTCTTCTCGTCGCCAATCACACGTCGTATTTCGACATACTGTTGCTCGCATCCCGCGTCACCGCCGTCTATGTATCCCGAGCGGACGTGAGTTCTTGGCCGATTGTCGGTTTTCTGGCACGGATTGCCGGTACACTGTTTATCGACAGGCGTAACAAAAAAGATGTGTTACGCATCAATGAGTTGATAGCCACTATTCATAGCGCCGGAGGAGGCGTCGTGTTCTTTCCAGAAGGAACTACGAGCATGGGTATCGCCGTGCAACGCTTCAAGGCTCCGTTACTGGATCTGCCGGCAAAACAACGCATTCCCGTATCATACGCCGCGCTGCGCTACAAGACGAATCAGGGCGATCCTGCCGCGAACGAAGCGATCTGCTGGTGGGGAGATATGGCTTTCGTGCCCCATCTTGCCGGTCTGCTGGGACTATCGGGATTTCATGCATTGATTACGTTTGGGGACGATCCCGTCTCGTCAAGCGACCGAAAACAACTTGCGCATTTGCTGGAATCCAGGGTGCGTTCATTGTTTACACCAATGGTAAGCGGCCCGGATCAAACGCCGGCTACGACAGCGGATCCCGAATGAGCCGAGCACCTGTCGCCCTGGATCCGCATTCATCCCTGTCATAACTACCATGACTACCCGAATACTTGTCAGTCACAATATCCGATTACTGGAACAAGCTGTGGAAATGGTCGGCGGTTTGCCGTCCGAGGTTTATGCCGCCGGTCATCCACCGCACTCGGATAGTGGAATCGGTCCACACGTCCGGCATGTACTGGATCACTATCTCTGCTTTTTAAGGGATGTCGATTCAGGGAAAATCGATTTTGATGACCGCCGACGTGAGCCTCGAATCGAAAAAGACCCCGAATATGCCCGCAGTGTCCTTAAACGGACGATCGTCTCCATGAAGGATCTTTCGGTCGCCGACAGTCCATTGCGTATCAAGATGGATTCTGATGTAGACGGTAAGGATGCCGCAGCGTGGACACAGACTACGGTCGATCGTGAGCTGCAATATCTGGTGGCGCATACCGTACATCATTTCGCCATCATCTCAATTATCATGAACCTGCACGGAATTCGTCCCGGTGCCTCTTTCGGTTACGCTCCCTCGACGCTACGGCATCGCGCCGCATAGGTCTCGCTCAGCCGGCATGCCCCCGGGATCTTTCGTATTAACATCACACAAAAACGTGGGATGCGCAGACTGCTGCGTCTTTTCATAGTCCTCTATGGCGTCGCGCTGCTAGCATCTCATTTGGTGCGCGGAATACGGCCGGATGCATCCCCCAGGGCGCACCAAGAAACTGTTCTGCTCGAACCGGTCGGAGGCGGGGAGCCCGGTTCGGATCCCGTTACAATGGCCTTTACGGACACGGGCGGCACGGGTCCCGTGCTGCTCCTCTTGCACGGCAGCCCCCTACCTTCGCCTGCATTCGACCGCATCAAACCCTATCTGGAGGACGGCTACCGGCTGATCATCCCCGATTTGCCCGGATTTGGCGGCTCGTCTCGTCGGATTCCCGATTATTCGGTAGCCGCCCACGGACAATACGTAGTGGCTCTTCTCGACTCACTTGATATTGCATCCGCCCATTTCGTGGCGTACTCCATGTCGGGCGGCGTCACCCTCGAAGCATATGGCATTGCTCCCGAGCGAGTAGCTTCCGCCGTCATGTTATCCGCCATCGGCGTGCAAGAGCTCGAGTTGCTGGGATCCTATCAACTGAATCATGCCGTGCATGCCGTTCAGCTTGGATTTTTGTGGGTCCTTCAGGAGGGCATTCCCCACTTCGGCCGGATGGACGGTGCAATCATCAACAAGGCGTACGCACGCAACTTTTTCGATACCGATCAGCGTCCGTTGCGGTCACTATTGACCCGGTTCGAACCGCCCATGCTGATACTCCATGGAGTCGACGATCATTTCGTACCTCCGGCAGCGGCCCTCGAACATGCACGGATCGTCCCGCACAGTCGTTTAGAGCGACTCGACGGCGGACACATGCTGTTGTTCACGGAGCCGGAGATGGTCGCCGGTTCCATCCTTGCTTTCGTCCATCAGGTGGAAGAGGGAGCCGCTCCGACCTTATCCGATGCCCAACCGCCCAGAAGAATGGCAGCGCGTGCCTCTTTCGACCCGACAAGCGTACCGAAAGCCGGCGGTCTCACGCTATTCATCCTGTTTCTGCTGATTGTGCTCGCGACCTTTTTCAGCGAGGACTTGACGTGCATCGGCTCCGGGATGCTGGTCGCACAGGGTACCATCGGCTTCATACCCGCAACGCTGGCATGCCTGACAGGTATCGTCGCGGGCGACATGGGTTTGTATCTCCTTGGAAAACTGGCCCGGCGGGCCACCAGGGGTAGCCGCATCTTTCGGTTTATCATTAAGAAGGAGCAGATCCAACGCGGTGCAAAATGGCTGGACGAAAATGGTCCGGTGGTCATCGTAACGAGCCGGTTTCTCCCGGGCACGCGGCTGCCCACCTATACCTCCGCAGGCTTCTTCGGGCTGGGCCTTGCGCGATTCTCGCTCTATTTTCTGGCTTCGGCCATGCTGTGGACACCGATTCTCGTCGGATTGTCCGTGATCGTCGGGGAAAGTTTTCTCGGCTTGTTCGATACGTACCAGCGATTTGCAATGCCGCTGCTCCTCACGATCATTGCGGTGGTATGGGTGGCAGTCCGTATGGCACCACGCCTGTCGTCGCACAGGGGTCGCAGGCTGTTGCTCTCCAGGTGGCGGAGGCTTACCCGCTGGGAATTCTGGCCCATCTGGGCCATCTACCTGCCGGTGGCCGTGTACATCCTGTATCTCGCAATCCGCTACCGCTCACTTACCGTCTTCACATCGGCAAACCCGGGATTCGACCTGGGGGGACTGATCGGCGAATCAAAATCTGATATTCTGCGGATGATTGATTCAACGGGATTGTACGTACCCCCGTTCGTGCTGCTCGATCCAAAGATGGACCAACGGTCCTTGCAACTCCGCTCGGCATTATTCATGACCGAGAACAATTTTACTTTTCCGGTCGTCCTGAAACCGGACACGGGGGAACGGGGCAAGGGGGTTGCCGTGATCCGATCCCGAGAAGTGCTGGATAAGAAGGTGTCTTCGCTGAAAGCGTCCTCCATACTGCAGGCCTATGCGCCGGGCGAAGAATTCGGAATCTTTTACTACCGATATCCCGAGGATGAGACCGGTGCGATCTATTCGATCACGCGCAAACACATGATAACCGTCAAGGGAGACGGAAAGCGCACACTGGAGGATCTGATTCTCGACGACGATCGCGCGGTGTGCATGGCCGGATACTTTCTGAGGATTCACGAGGAACGGCTGAGCGTAATCCCGGCGGTAGACGAAGAGATCCCTCTCGTCGACGTGGGGACGCATGCACGTGGGGCGCTTTTCCTCGACGACACAGACAAGATTTCGCCTTCGCTCACGAAGGCCATGCACGACATCAGCAAGGAAATAAGGGGTTTCTATTTCGGCAGGTACGATATTCGGGCGGAGAATCTGGCCGCTATCCGCCCCGGCGGGTCGTTCAAGATTGTAGAGTTGAACGGCGTTACCTCGGAAGCAACCCACATTTATCAACCGGGCACCTCCCTGTTTGCGGCATGGCGAACGCTTATGACTCAGTGGCGCATCGCGTTCGAGATCGGACACCAGAATCGGCAGCAGGGCATATCGCCCGTGTTGCTTCGAACTGTTATCAAACGTATTGCAAGCAAAAGGCCCCGAGACGCAGGGTAGCGCCTGTTTGTGCCGACCAATGGGTATGAACAGCCCCTCTCCGACCGAAACGCTTAATCAAGGCACGTGCGACCGGATCAGCCGAATATCGTACTGAAGATTTTGAGCGATATGGGATCGTATGCCTTGTTCCTCGGCAGGGCCTTTCGGTCCATTGGCCAGGTTCGGGCTTACCGCACCTCACTCCTGCCTCAGATGGTACGGGTGGGGTACGGATCGCTTGCGATTGTCCTGGCAGCCGCCGTCTTCACCGGCATCGTCATGACGATTCAGACGGCGTACCAGCTCGAGAACACCATTCTGGGTCCGGAAGTGGTCGGCGCGATTGTCGTACCGACACTCATGTTGGAACTCAGCGCCCTCATCACCGCCCTCGTTATGGCCTCTCGCGTCGGCGCCGGAATGGCAGCCGAAATCGGCAACATGAGGGTCTCGGAACAGCTTGACGCTATAGAGGCGATGGGATTGAACTCCGTGGCCTATCTGATCATACCGCGAATCGTCGCCGGAACGCTGATGTTTCCCGTGCTCTATGTCGCTGCACTTGCCCTGGGCATGGTGAGTGGCGCATTTGCCGGGGAATATCTTGGATATCTAACCATGACACAATTCATGAAAGGCGCCAAAACCTGGTTTGCACTTTTCGATCTTGTCTACGGATTGACAAAATCGGTCGCGTTCGGCTTCATTGTAACTTCCGTAGCCTGTTGGGAAGGATACTACACCTCCGGCGGCGCGCATGGGGTCGGGATTAGCACCACCAAAAGTGTCGTAACGAGTTGCGTGGTAGTCCTGTTTGCCGACTATCTCCTTGCAGAGGTAATGCTTTAGAAAGCGCGGCCGCCGATCGGCATGCCAATATGCAGACGGGATTATCCGCATTGAATTTTCCGGCAAGAAGCCGGCGCCGGCACCTTCCGGAAAAGAATCCGGGGCAATCGGCGATATCTTTCCTACCCTTTTACACCGCCCGCTTTGCGGAATGACGTATCACGAATGACCGTCATGTAAAGCGAGCCAGGTAATGCGGCAGGCCTCCTCAAGCCTCCCGTGGAAACGCACGGGTTTTTTACCTCGCGAGCCGGGCAAGACAATCTACCGGTTGCCCCGAATATTGTTGAACTCTTTGCAGCCTATTTACTTATTCAAAATCCGGCCGGGATGAGTAGATAGGCATGTATCCACAAAAAGTCAACAGTTTCGTTAAAATATATGGTCTCATCCGGCGAAGGGCATGGTTTTCCACACGAAACGGACTCGGCATGACATCGTCCCTGCAACATGCATCCGAGCCGTCGTTTCAGTCGCCGATCTGCCGCACACGAATATTCCTGAACCGGATGAGGGTCTCGTCACCGACGTGTAACTGCAGGGCCACATGGCCACGCATCCCGACGTTTCGCCTGCGATGCGCGGCATCGTTCAGAATTCCGTTACCGTCGAAATCCTGCATAACCATTCCATTCAACTCGGACGTGATACGCGTGCCCTCGCACCTGATCCGGAGTTCGTTCCATCCGGAGCCTTGATCACTGTAATAGAAGGTCCAGTTTGCGGGTGTGAGAGAATCGGGCATGTTCCAGTCGGGTAGGCTCGGTGAGATCCACCGGCGCTCCTCCCAGGTCTCGTCGTAAATCATCCCCGTTCGCCAGGGCGTGGGCGGATGGATGTCGACTTGAGGTCCGTTCAGCCAGCCTCCTTTCGGTGCATCGGGATGATCGTCGTAGCGACTCCTGACCTGCACCCCGCTGTTTCCCGGTGAATCCCGGTAGGCCTGAAATTCGAGCGCCAGCTCGAAATCGGAGAACTCCTGCCTGTGAACCAGCCACACCTGGTCATGATCGGGTCGGTCCATCGTGTTTCCCACAATGGCACCGTCCTCTACGGTCCAAAAACCCTCTACGTCGTCCTGGGGTACGTGGCGCAC
>CAZIIP010000002.1:20711-33160 GCA_964539455.1 uncultured Rhodothermales bacterium | reverse complement strand
TGGCGCACTTCCCAACCGTCCAGGGTTTTGCCATTAAACAGAAGAAGCCAATCGCTACCCGGCTGAGCCGATGTGGGTGCCTGGATCAGGCACGAGATCAGTATGGATAATGCCGTGGCTCGGTTCATCGCAATCTGTCTAACAAAGCCGGTTGATCGGCTCTCTGCGTAAGCGTCTACAACTTAGGCAATCGACAGGTATCTGATTTGGAAATTCGGCTTCCCCGTTCTCCATCTTGGCAGGCTCCGGCTACGTTCGTGATTTTCGGAAACTCGGCGCCCTCCGCTACGCTCCGGGCATTCAGGGGCCTGAAGCCTGAGATGTTCGGAAATGCGGCGTTAAACATTCAACGAGGACTCTCTCCCGCAACCCGAAACGCGAAATCCTTCGGCTCGGCAATGCGACAGACGGAGCCGACCGAAACATCTTCCGGAATCCGAAATCCGGCATGCAACTCACGCGCCCATTACTCCATGACTCTTACCTCCAGCCGGCTCGGGAAGCGTTCCGAGTGGTACACGCGGTGTGTCGCCTTGACGAAATCTTCGGCGTCCGCCTTGAAAATGTTGTCGACGTAGGTCTGGGGATTGCGGTCGAACAGGGGAAACCAGGTCGACTGGATCTGCACCATCATGCGGTGACCCGCTTTGAAGGTGTGGTACACGTCCTGCAGCGGAAGCTCGATTTCCGTCGTCTCACCCGGTAAAAACGGCTCGGGATGTTCAAAACCGTTCCGGTATCTCCCGCGAAGAATCTCGGAACGCACCATCTGCTCATATCCACCCAACTCCACGCCTTCGGGTGTCTGCGGATGGTTGGGTTCGCCATTCGGATACACGTCAACCAGCTTGACGACCCAATCGGCGTCGGTACCGGTGGTTGAAACGAATAGCCTGGCCAGTATGTCTCCTGCAACCGTCAGATCTTCCTCCAGTATCTCCGTTTCAAATTCGATTACATCGGTTCGCCGGCTCGCAAACCGCTGGTCATCGGTCATGTATTTACGCGGCGTATAGGTCTGTTTGATGTCTTCGGAATAGGGAACCGGCTCGTTGGGATCGCTGATATACTCGGAAAACGCTGGTGCGCTCGCGTTCCACGTTCCATGTTCAACGTTCCAGGAAAGACTGCCGTTGTCATCCGGGCAAAGAGCCAGACGCTCCTCGGAAAACAAGCACAAATTCGCCTCGCCCGCATCCATCGGCGGCCAACGATCGAAGGCTGTCCATTCCTTTTTTCCGGTGTCGAACATCATGGCCTCGAATTCCGGCGGCTCCCCTTCGCCCTTCAAAAAATGCCGAAAGAAAGGCGCTTCGACTTCCCGTTGATAAAATGCCGAGATGTGCTCGCCGAAGTGGATGTTGCCCACCATGGCATGCTCGCTGTCGCGCCCCCAGGCGCCATGGCTCCAAGGGCCCATAATAATAGAGTTCCAGGCATCCGGATTCTCGCGCTCCACCGTTTGGTAGATATTCAGGGGACCGTAGAGATCCTCGGCATCAAACCAGCCTCCAACGGTCAGTACGGCGTGATCCACGCCGGTCAGGTGCGGCAACAGATTTCGGGCTTGCCAGAATTCGTCGTAGTCGGGATGTTCAACCAGTTGTTGCCAGAAAAAGTTATCCTTGCCGTAGTACTTCGAAGCATTCTTCAGCGGACCCATTTCCATAAAGAACCGGTACGCATCCGGTGTGTTCGGATCCACGATCTCGTACCAGGCTTCGGTTGTCGGACCGTCATGCTGGTATCCAAACACCGGGGTGATCAGCCAGTAGGCAAGGGTGTAAGCGCCACGATGATGAAAATCGTCGAAATAGAAATCCGTGATGGGCGCCCTGGGCTCCGATGCAACCAGCGCCGGGTGGGCATCAGGGATGGCGGCAGCGGTGTAGAAGCCCGGATAGGACGTGCCCCACATGCCCACTTTCCCGTTATGCCCTTCCACGTTCGCAAGCAGCCATTCTATCGTATCGTAGGTGTCGGAACTTTCGTCGATGCCACCGTCACCCGGTAGGTGCGGCCGCATGTTGTCGAAGGACCCTTCCGACATCCACCGACCCCGTACGTCCTGGCAGACGAATATGTACCCTTCATCTTCCAGAATGGCTGAAGGGCCGATCCTTCCCGGGAATGCCCCCTCACCATACGGCCGACAGCTATAGCAGGTGCGCATCATCAGAAACGGGAAGCTGCGGGAAGTGTCTTTGGGTTGATAGATCGTTGTGTGAAGCTCAATCCCGTCGCGCATTTCTATTCTCGTCTCGATTTTCGTATACCGGTCCGAAAGCGATACGCGATTCTCCGGCTGGGCGTCCGCCGGATTTCTGCACGCCGTCAAAAAACAAATGGCCGCCATGAGTGAAAAAAGCAATACGGATCTCATGATGTTGCAGGTGATGATTGGAGAACGCTTCCAAGCTAAGGCTCAGCAAAATGTCGTATGAGTCGATTCACACCATCGTCTACCCGTGGCAAAGGCCGCATGAAGCCGGGCTTGGGGAATCGGAGGAGACGGATGCATACTGCGCCTCGGCAGCCACCGTCCAAGCATGCAGCTGCTAACATTTCGCCTGGATTGAGCCCGGTTTCGGCACGATATGGCTTGTTTCTTCCTCCTTGCGCCGCTTGCGAATGTACTGCACAAATTACAGTTCAGACGGTTTCCAAAGTACGTGTCGGATCATTCCGGATGACCGTATCATTAATACCCCGCCCGACGGAATGCTATCCATTTCTCCCATGCGTACGCTTGCGCACGTTGTGAATCGAACGATGAACCGCTGCCTGACGACCTTGCTACTCATCTTGACGGCATTTTCGGCTTCGTCACCGGCGCAAGACCGGCTGTTTCCGATTGCAGCTTACGGAACGACGTCGGAGCATCCTTCGAACATGCTCCATCTCGACTCGCTCGGACTCAATACGGGCTTTTTTCGGGCCCGCGGTTCGCTGGTCCGTCCGCGAGATTTGCGTAGCGAGATCGCAAGGTATGCATCACTCGAAAGCGGGAAAACGATTGTGCTCGATCCGCTGCTCCTCCGGCTCAGCGGTCCGGGATTCGCCTCGGCCCGGTATGAACCCGAGAACAAGCACCACTTCACGGAGCGGAGCGCGGATCTGGTGGAATCCGCCGCGAACAACGGAGTGCAACCGGACGGCCGCGCCCTGTGCAACGTACACGAGAAGCCCGCCTGGGTGCAGACCGTCCCGACGCTGGAGAAGCCCTGGAGCAATGCCCGGATGGCGATTCACATATACGGTTGCACGGAGCCCTCATCGGATGGTTCGTGCCCCAGAGGCGCATTTGTCGGAGGCAGGGAAGACCTCGTGCTGCGGACCTTCACGGACGGTCATGTCGACGAATTCCTGGAATACACGGTCACACTTTCAGCAACTGTGCAGGCGTCTACCATCACTTCCAATCCGGTCTTGTCATTGACCCTCTGTCAAAACGCGGGTTGTCGCCATGCGAGGGAAACCTGGGAATTCAGTACCGCCGAAATACTTGACGGAGCCGGGAGCGTCAGTCGAACCGTTCGGCTGATCCCCAGATCGCCTGCCGCCCTGTCATTTCGTCTCGAATGGTCGGGTGACGCCCGTGTCTGCGTCGATGCACTCTCTCTGGAAAATGCACCGGGCCGGCGGCTCCTTGACGGAGCGTTCGACGAGGCGATCGGCGAACGGTTGACCGGATCCGGCATTGTAGATGCGCAGGGCAAGGCAAATCAAGCAATTGCGTACATCGCACTGGCCGATGAGCCGATTCTGTCGCACTATGAGAATTGGCGCTATGTGGCGCACCATCTGAAAGACACCTTCGGACTGCAGTCTGCAACCGCACTGAATCCCGGCATGCAATCGATGCCTGAACTTGCCGCAGAGAAGTTCAGGCACTTTGTGGGAAGGATGCAACCGGACGTCATCTGGACAAACCTCTATCCCCAGACCGCCGAAATTGCGCATCCGGATATTCCCGCCGCGCATCGGTTCGGTTTGCCGGCGTTCGGAGACGGCAAGGCATACAACGATGCCATGCAACTCCAGTTTGACCGGGTCGCGGAGAAGCTGTCCGCCCTTCGATCCGTCATGTCCGAAACAGGCCTGCCGCAAGAATTCTGGTATATCCCTGCGACATTCGGGGATGTACCGACCGACGGCTATCGCCGTTTTCGTCCGCCGGCGAAACATGAGATCTGGGCGACGACGAATATGGCGCTCGCCTTCGGCGCTGCCGGCATTCTTTATTATGTAGTACAGAGCAGACCGTGCACCGAGCCGTCCGACGCCCCGTTGCAAACCGGGCTTGTCGACTGCGCACAACAGCACACAGACGATTATGACCGTCTGCCAAACACCGGCGAGAGGATTTACACCGGTTACCGTTCAAACTGGGAGGCGGTTCGTATGCTCAATGATCACATCGCCCACATGGCCTCTCACTTGCGCGATCTGGACTACGTTACAAGCTATCGGTACGCGGGCTCACCGGCTCGCCCGGACGGCATTCGAATCGACGAACCGGATGGAACGGCAAAGGATCTATTTGTAGGCCGGTTTACGGACGGTAGTAACGACCACTACCTCGTGGTCAACCTCCGTACCGCCCCCGATCCGGATACCGGTTCATACGAAGATGCGCGACGGGATCTCGTCATCTCCGCCACATCGGCAGATACGCCCATGTGTCCCACAAAGCCGGAGGACACCATATCATCACCCAGAACCGTGGAAAACGGATTTGCAGTCACCCTCTCCCCCGGAGGAGCCGAAGTACTCGTATTCGAGCGGTGCCGCTGACGTGCGGCACCGCCGGCGCCGGATCTGCAGATCAAACGCGGTGACTCGCGCTTACCTCTCCTTTTCGGTTCTGCGCCGCCGTCGGAATGTTACCGGCGAGGCGACCTGAAATCCTTTCGTACTCCGGATGTCGGATCCGATGTCCGATCCATTCGTTCGCTGGATACGTACCGGTCCCCACTTCAATGACGGCGCATGCCTGATGCTACCAAACTGATTTCTTTGTATTGATAAACGGAGTCGTTTCCAATGGGGGGAAAACCACGTATCCTTTGGGCGGACGATGAAATCGATCTGCTCCAGCCGCACATCCTGTTTTTGGAAGGCAAAGGTTACCACGTCGAGAGCGTCACGAACGGATCAGATGCCGTCAAGAAAGTCAAGTCGGAATCGTTCGAGCTCATCTTTCTCGATGAGCAGATGCCGGGAATGGATGGGTTAGAGACCCTGAGCGAGATCAAGAACGTAGATCCGGAGCTCCCGGTGGTGATGATTACAAAAAGCGAGGAGGAGCACATCATGGAAGATGCGCTCGGTCAGCGCATCTCGGACTATCTGATCAAACCGGTCAATCCGCGCCAGATTCTCCTTACCTGCAAACGGCTGCTGGATCGCCATCGTATCCGGGATCAACGCGTTTCACAGGACTATCTGCAATCGTTTGGAGAAATATCCTCGCAACTCAATGGCGAGCTGAATCCGGCCGACTGGATACGGCTCTATACCCGTCTGGTCAACTACGAGCGCGAACTCGAGCAGGATGAAGGATTGCGTCAGGTCCTGACCGACCAGTTCAAAGAAGCCAACAGCGCTTTCGGAAGGTACATCGAGCAAAACTATGCCGGCTGGATAGCCACTCCGGGACAGTCCGACACACGTCCCGTGCTTTCGCACGAGATCATTCCTACGTATGTATTTCCGGCGCTTTCGGGTAATAGGCCGGTGGTTTTCGTGGTCGTAGATTGCATGCGGCTGGATCAGTGGCTGGAATTTGAGCGGCTGCTCTATCCGTTGTACGAAATCGAGAAGGACTATCACTTCGGGATTTTGCCCACGGCGACGCCCTACGCACGAAATGCCATCTTCAGCGGCATGTTGCCTGCGGAACTGGCGCGACGGTATCCGAGTGTGTGGAGCGGCTCGGAAGAGGATGAACACAGTCGAAACCGAAACGAGGAAGAATTTCTTGCCGATCTGCTCGAGCGTCGCCGCATCGATGCGCGCATGCGGTATGACAAGATTCTCAAGGCGGATGATGGAAGGACGCTGGCGCAATCGGTCTCGGATCTTTCGCAGTGCGACCTGTCGGCCATCGTCGTCAACTTCGTCGATAACCTCGCACACAGCCGTAGTGATTCAGCCGTGCTGAAAGAAATCGCCCCGGACGAGCGCGCCTATCGTGCACTCACGCGCACCTGGTTTGCGCACTCGTGGCTCTACCAGTTTTTCAGGGAACTTGCCGCTCACGACGTTACCGTTATTGTGACGACCGATCACGGCGTCGTTCGGAGCCTTCATGCTACAAAAGTGATTGGCGACAGAGAAACGTCTACGAGTTTGCGATACAAGTACGGCCGCAATATAAAATGCGACAAGCGGCATGCCATCTTCGTGCGCGATCCCCTGGAATACGGGCTGCCGAGCACCGGAATCAACACCAACTACATTCTGGCGAAAGAGGACTACTATTTCGTCTATCCGACCAACTACAACAAATATCTCAACCAATACCGCGACACCATGCAGCATGGCGGCGCTTCCCTCGAAGAGATGATTCTCCCCGTGGTCACGATGCGACGCCGGTAAGCCGGTGAAGGCCGCTACCGTCGTTGCGTATCAGGTGCGTAATGATGTCGATATGGACCGCTCCGGGAGACAGGAAGTTATACTTTGTTTACGTACAGGTGCGGGGCCGGTCGATTTTGTATTTTTTATGTTCTTGAAATATGCGCGTACATCGCAATTGAATAGTCACCTGAAAAGCTCCAACCGAACACCATGGCCGCAAGACTAGGTTCCGAAGACCGACCGCTCCGGGTTGCCGTCGTGGGCGCCGGACCGTCCGGGTTTTATGTGGCCGGTGCACTGCTGGGGCACAAGGAGATCCATGTCGAAGTCGACTTGTTCGACCGTCTTCCCACGCCCTTCGGACTCGTGCGCTACGGCGTTGCGCCCGATCACCAGAGCATCAAGAATGTCGCACGTGTCTATGAGAAGACTGCCATGGAGCCCGGTTTCCGGTTTTTCGGTCACGTGACCATTGGGGAAGATCTATCGATCGACGAACTGCGGAAATACTATGACCAGATCGTGCTGACCGTTGGCGCAGAGTCGGACCGAAAGCTGGGGATACCCGGCGAGGATCTGGAAGGCAGCTACTCGGCGACGGAATTTGTCGCCTGGTACAACGGACACCCCGATTCGGTCGATCGTCATTTCGACCTGAGTTGTGAAAACGTCGCGGTCATTGGCGTTGGCAACGTAGCGATCGACGTAGCCCGCATATTGGCTCGATCGATCGAGGAATTGCGAAAGACCGACATTGCTGACCATGCCCTGGAAGCGTTGTCACAGAGCAACGTCAAGGACATCTACGTGATTGGACGTCGCGGTCCCGCCCAGGCCAAATTTACGCCACCCGAAATCCGGGAATTCTCTCGCCTTCAGGAGGCCGACATTATTCTGGAAGCGGAAGCACTGGATCTCGATCCGATCAGTGAAGACGCTGTGAGCAGCAACGGTTATGCCCAGAAAAATCTCAAGGCCTTGCGCTTGCTGGCGGAAAGCGATGTGAGTGGAAAACCAAAAAGGGTACACCTCCGGTTTCTTCGATCTCCCGTAAAACTGGTCAGCGACGGGACCGGACGCGTAGATGCGATTCGATTGGAAAAAAACCGTCTCGAAAAAGCTTCCTCGGGGTATATACAGGCTGTCGGGACCGGGTCCTATGAAACCATCCCGGTCGGATTGGTTTTTCGTTCCGTGGGCTATCACGGCGTTCCCATAGAGGGGATTCCTTTCAACGAGCGCCGCGGGATTATTCCGAATGCGCGTGGCCTCGTCTTCGATCCCGAATCGGGCCAGGCCGTACCGGGTCTCTATGTGGCGGGATGGATCAAGCGGGGACCAACCGGTATTGTCGGCACCAATAAGCCTTGTGCTATTGAGACGGTCGACCACATGATAGCCGACCTGTCGAACACGGAAGCGGTGGCGGAAGAAAATGCAGCCGCAGACGCCGTCGTTGCGCTGTTGCGATCAAAAAACATTCGCTTCGTGACCTTTGATGACTGGATCCGGATTGACGCGCTGGAGAAGGAACGAGGCGCCGTAAGAGGGGCGCCCAGATCCAAGTTCGTCAGTGTCGATGAAATGCTGAACGCGCTTGCATGATGGACGAACGCGTTGCAGTCGCCTGTAGTGCGACAAACCGACCTGTTTAGGCCACATTATGGCCGGTCAACAGCCACCTTCCGTTGAGAATCTCCTGCCCGTCCGGACGTCGTCCGCCGCCGACACGATCCGTCTTGGGGAAAGGATCGCCGAAACCCTCCACCCCGGAACGCTTGTCGCCCTGTACGGAAGCCTGGGATCCGGCAAGACACAATTGGCAAAAGGCATCTGCCGCTTCTTCGGCATCGACGAGACCCGTGTCACTTCACCGACGTTTACGATCGTAAACGAGTACACGTCTGATGAGCGAACCATTTATCACATCGATGCCTACCGGATCCGGCGCCTGGATGAATTGCTGGAACTGGGATTCGACAGCTATCTTGACGATCACTCAATTACCATTATCGAATGGTCGGAGAATATCGAAGCGGCACTCCCGTCGGGATGCATGAAAATACGGTTGTCCCATACGGCGGGCAACGGAAGACTCATAGAATGGAAGGACGGGCGCTCGCCAGAGCAATAACCGGGGAGAAGATGCGGCTTTCGACATTTGCTGCGGCACTAGGCGTACTGATCATCGCAACTTCGGGCTGCGAACCAGTTGGACCGGACGCTCTTTTCGAGGATACACTGGCGTTGGACCGTGCTTTCATTCCTGCGTGGCAACTCGCCCAATATGGACACGCAGAGGCCGCGGATTCGGCGCTGACGGTGCTGCAGGAGCGCTGGCACGTGTTCGACGCAAAACACCGCGAGTTTAGCGGCCTCTATTGGGAATCCCGGCTTCGTAGTGTTTCAGATCTGCTCGAAGAGGCACAATCACGTCTCTCCGAAGGTGATCCGGCCGGGACGGTTGCTGCGCTGGTAAACGGCCGCGAGCAACTATTGCGCGCGCGCGAAAGAATCGGCATGCTGTACTTTCCGGACGCCCTCACCCGCTTTTCGCATGCCCTCGATTCACTGGGGAAGCCGCACAAGCCCTTCGGGGATGAGTCGTTCGGCAGCAATCTGGAATCGGCCTCAAGATACTGGCAGGACGTCAAGCTGTTTGCGTGGGATCCACAGCGTTACGGGCTGGAAGCGGCGACTGTCGAGGTGATCGAACGTGATATAGACGTCGTCGATCGCCGGCTCTCCGATCTCGCAAAACCCACCGATCCACAGGTGTTACGGGAATCAGTGGCCGCCATCCGCAGCGCCGTGAACCGCGTTTACGCGCAATTCGGGAATCGCACTGCGCGAACCATCCGCGGCGACAATGCCGCTGGGAAGCTGTCGGACTTGAAACATAGATCCGTTGTTTTTATTGAACTTAAGCGCGATTAGTGTCGTGCTATGTTTATTGTAAATAAAAAACTTACCCTGAAAGTTTGACAAACTCCTAGAACCCGGAATTGAAACGGTATCCGAGGTTGAAAACGACTCCCGGTTTGTCCGCGTTGCCGTCGGTCAGCATCAGTTCAATGGGCCCGACAACCGTCGACATGCCGAATCCGATTCCGTAGCCGATTAACCCGTCACGGTTCAGGTCGAGTTTCCAGAGGATGTCGTCGCCGGCGGTCCCTGCGTTGGCTTCCAGCAACAAATAGCGCCTCGGTCTCACTTCAATGCGGAGCCGGACTCCGGCTTTGCTGATGTAGCGTCCCGAGCGCTCGTTCAGGTCGAGCCCGATAAACCTTCCCGTCTCGAAGACCCCCTTGTTGGCACCGCCGAGGCCGAGACGCCAGTGGGCCGGAATAGCGTTGCGATCGCCGAAAATGGCGGCAAATTCCAGGTTGGTTTCGAGTGTGACTGGACCGGAAATACGTGTTGCACCCGAAAAGATGAGCCGGTGACGGCTCATGGAGACATCGCTTCCGATTTCGGGATGGGACACGACGCTGCGCATGAACAGGAATATGCCGTCGTTCGGATAGGACAACCGATCGAACGTTTCATACCAAAACGTCGCTGCGGGCAGCAGCACAAAAGCATGAAGGTCATCCCGATCCGGAATGCTCGATATCCTCGGACCCGTGCGGGATACCTCCCCGATGACCGACAAACCCGTATATGCCCTGGTCGAGAACAGTGTCGACACGCCCACTTCCACCCGTGCAAGATTCGTACTGATCTGGGCTACGGGTTCGCCATCCAAATACTCGTCGAACTTCCGCCGTGCTACGAGGGCGCGCGCCCTGATTCCCGCCCTGCGCCACAGACCGAATTTGAAAAAGTAGTCCGTGGAGAAAGCGAGTGCTTCGCCTACTTCAGCCACCAACGACAGTTTGGACCCCCGGCTGATGACGTTCTTGTATACGGCATTCAAACGCATTCGGGCTTGCGTGCGGGGATCGTACCGAAAGCCGAACCGGAGTTCATCGTCCGTTCGTTCAATCACCCGCACCTGCAACCGGGAGGCGTTCCGCCGGTCGACCGGCTCCAGAACATAGGTAACCCGTTCGAAAAATCGCGTGCTGTAGATACGTTCGATGTCGCGTTCAATCTCATCGACGCTCACCCATTGCGGCGGATCGATGTCCATCTGACCTTCTACCACGGAACGCGGGACGGCCTCAAGTCCCTCCACCACAATCTCCGCAACGGCAACAGAATCGACCGATGCAGGTTGCCGGTCGGGTCCATGGTCTCCATCGCCCGCAATGGAGTCGGCCAGCGCCACGAGTTGCAACCACATATTGTCGACCGTTACGCGGGAGACATCCAGAATGCGTTCCCACTCTCCAAAGGCGAACGTTCCGATCTCTCCGACATCCGGCGCAATAACGAGGTCGCATGTTGCCCGCTGCTCTTCCACCTTGTCCCAATACTGGAAATTGAAGGTCTGCTCCATGATCGAGATAATGGAGTCGAGTTCGTCCCTCTCCGAAAGCGGTTTGGATACGTCACTGCAGATCACAACGTCGGCTCCCAGTTCACGCACATCCTCTGCAGGCAAATTGCGCACCACTCCGCCGTCGATGAGCAAACGGCCGTTTCTGGGCTCTGGAGTAAACGCCGAGGGGAACGACATGCTGGCGCGAATCGCTTTGGCGAGGTTGCCTTTCTGGATCCGCACAGGCTCTCCGCTCACTGCGTCCGTCGCCAAACAGGCAAACGGGATGGGCAACTCGCTGAAATCCTTCACGTGGTGCACCGGCCAGGTAAGGCGGGCGAGCGTCTCGGCGACGCGTTGACCGGCAACCAGACCGGAAGGGAGTTTGGCGCGCAGACCGGTAAGCGGAAGCGTGGCAATGAAGACACCGTCTCGCATCTTCTCTTCCATGGTCAGGTAACGCCTTCGCGGTCGATCGGAAAGCAACTGGTTCCAATCAGTTTCGCGCACGATTCCCCTCAGATCCGCGGCGCTGTACCCGGAGGCATAAAGACCTCCCATCACACTCCCCATACTCGTCCCGACGATGAGGTCCACCGGAATGCCCAACTCCTCGATCGCTTCAAGGACCGCAATGTGGGCAACGCCGCGAACGCCTCCTCCGCTCAGTGCAAGACCGACGGCAGGCCGGTCGGCCGGCTTGTCGATGAATTCCTGCGCCAGAACGGGCATCGCGGACCAGAGCGTGACGGTCAGCAACAGAAATGCGCAACGCGATAACGGGTGCTTCCCGCTCGATGGTTGATGACGAACCATCAGGTATGCACACATGCAGGAATTAGTGTCGATACGGTTGTCGCCTAGAACAGGAAGCCGAGCTTCAGCTTAATTCGGTTATCCTCGACTGATCGCCCGTAGGTACCGGTGAGAGCAAATACATCAAAAAACGTGGTCCACAATCCCACCCCGTATCCCTGGTGCCAGACTTTCGATTTCTCGCCGTCCGTCCAGACGCGTCCATTGTCGATGAAACCAAGGATCCCGAGCTTGCCTACAGCTGCATAGGTCGAAAAGTTCAGCAATCTGGCGCGGATTTCCAGATTCTGGTAGAAACTCGACCTTCCGGCAAACCGCGTGCTCCGATAGCCCCGCAGATTTCGCTTTTGTCCCAGCGCGGAGGCATGATAAAACGGAAAAGTTCCGAAGACATGCCGTCCACCAAGGCGGCCGGTCATTGTCACGGTCGACTGTCCGGCAGGGGTTGCATAGAACGAGAAAGCGGATTCGACGATGGCATGGTCGTCGCTGGCGCCGTTGAGTCCGATAAATACCCCGAAGCTGCTTAGCCAGCGGATGCCTCGCAGTGGATAGACGTTATTGTCCACGGCGTTTACATCGAGTTCCACCTGGGCTCCTGCAAAAAACTGGTCGTCGAATG
>CAZIIP010000002.1:0-20701 GCA_964539455.1 uncultured Rhodothermales bacterium | reverse complement strand
GAATGTCTCCTCCGAAACGCCCGGCTGGACGGGAAGCACGCCGATGCTTCTGTCCCGGTCTTCCCGCACACGCACGTATTCGACCCGCGGGCCGATGCGAACGCCCAGACCGAGAGCGGAGTGTCGTTGCATGAAGGGATATAACAGCCCCTGGGTGAGTTGCGATTCGTAGAAGGAGGCGTCTTCCTCCGTGTTTTTCGTCTCGTTGCCCATTCCGTAAAATACGCGGATGCTGTTCGGCGATAGATAGCCGGCTTCCACTCCAACGTCCCACGCGCGCAATTCGGAGACCAGCAGACCGTCGTACCGTGCGTTTATGGCTCTATTTCTGGTGGAGATATTTGCACGAAACATGTGGGACGAGGCGTATGGATCTTTTCGAAATCCGTGCCGGATGAAACGAATTCCCCCTCCCAGTAACAATCCGTCTTCGCTGTTGTAGCCGATGAAGGACTGCGGCAGCCTTTGGTTGGGCCTGTAGTCGAAGGGATCGTAAGCATTTACGGCAGGATCATCCGATCGTACCACGCGCGTTTGGCGACCCACGTCCCACTCGTTTCCGCCGTCGGTATCATAAAACACCGTCATGTGACGCGTTCCACGTACCCTTGATGTATCCGAAAAGCGGTCTTCTCCGGCACCTCCGACCGCGACGACACGCAGGCCTTTGTTGACCGTACCGGATACGATGAACCGGTCGTTTCCGTCAAATCCAAACAGCCGCAATTCCCGGGTTTCGTCGTGAAGAAATGTGCGCTCGAACAGAATACGGCGCTCCTCTCCCTCTTTTGACGTCTTGATAATCCGGGCTAGGGTCGCCTCGTCGTTGATGCGTTCGACTTCGAACCGCTCATGTTTGTCGCTTCCGACCAGATCGACGGCCCTGGAATAGATGAGATACATCTTTTCGGCTACTTCCGGTAGCGCATCGCGCCTCGAGATCAGAATCTCCTTGAAACGGTCTCCGTCGAGTTCCTCGATGGCTGCCGGCCAATCGGCGATCGCCGATTCGATGACCTCGTCCGTCAGGCGCTCCCGTATGTGCCGGGCTTCCGCGATCCAGTCCGAGCGTGTGAACTCGTTCGTGAAGCGGCGATCCAGACTCCCGCCGTTGACGGTATATCCCAGCAGATACCCATAATCGGGTGTAAAGCTCTGAAAACGGGCATCGAGCTGTTTGTAGATGCTCATGACGAAGCCGTTCATGTGATTGAACGCCCAGTCACGATCTCTCGGAATAGGCCGATAGATTTTGCCCTGCTTGTCCAGCGGCTCGAATTCCGCCCATCGCCACTGGTCTTTGTGCCGGTCCCAGTCGCTCAGTAGTATGTCGAACAGCCGTGCCCGCAGATACCATTGCTGGTTGACCCGGAAATCATTGTCGGCGTTGATCTCACGAAACATTTTGGAGGAACTGACCACATCCGGCGCCCTGCCGAAGCTCGGCTGATGCGTCATGTCGTCGTCCGGCCGGTCTTCAAACATCATCAGCGAGTTGCCGAATTCCTCACGGTATATGCCCAACCGGGGATCGTCGGGCACGTACACCAATTCGGGATTGGTATGATAAATGCCGGCCGCATCGGCAAGCTTCGGGATAATGAATGCTCCATAAGGGTGCAGCGCCGCAATCTGATCCTGCACGATGTCGACAACCATGGAACCTTGAAATTCTTCCGGCACGGTCGCTGTCGGGTCCTTGTCGATCGAGCGAAGGACGTACTCCCGTCCCTTCTCATCCTCGAGGCGAAGCGACAGGGTCTGCATACCTCCGCCACGCTTTACGGGCGTCAAGCCACCCAATTTTTTCCCGAGATCGAGGACCGGTACGGTAACCGGGATTCCCCATGCCTCCCGGTGGTGCGAACCCATCAGAATGCGCTTGATCGGGGACGCGGCATAGTTCGGATTGGCAGCGACCGTCACCGTTGAGTCGGAGTAGTCGACGGGACCGGCCGGCTGCTCCACCTGCGGATCGAGAAACTCGGTCACACGCGCCCGGAGGCGCGTGCGGAACAACAATCCATCGCCGGACGGGGCGTCCGGCGACCACATCTCCAGCCATATGGAGCCGTCTTCGAAGTAGCTGAGCCGCGCGTATCCTCTTTTCCGCGCGGCAAAGTCCACTTCTCCTCGTCCGGACACATAGCCGGCTTCGTGACCCGCTCCACTGGTAATAAAATGGTTGTCGTTCGGCCTGCTGAACCACTGCAGGCTGTGTTCGTGACCTGCGGCGTAAATGAGGCTCTGGTCCAGGTGTTGGGAAAAAATGCCGGTCAGTGCTTGGCGAAACGATTTGTAGCGCGGAAAAGCGAGATCTTGACGCCCGCCAAAAAAGCGAACATAAAGGGGAAAGAGCGAACCGACCAATGGAAGCGGTACGTAAAGCGACTTTGAGAGTGCCGTCAGCGGGAAGATGTGGTGCTTCAGCGGGAAATAGCCTCCGTGTGGACCTGAAGATAGCAGCGGATGGTGACCGACGACCAACAGGTCTTCCTTGCGATTGCGCCGCACCTCATCCTGCAGTGCCACAATGAAATCGAAGGGCTGTTCGAGGTCGTAATCGTCGGTCTCGCCGAAAGGACGATCACCCTTTGTCATCCACCACTGAGAGTCTATTGCGATTAACGTAAGCCGATCGGTGAGTTTGATCTCGGCAGGACCGGGAAATCCATCGTCGGGCAGCCACGTGTTTCCCCGATCGAGAGACGCTTCTACGTATTCTTCCTGCCTTCGAACGGCATCCACGCCCTGTCCGCCTGCGTCATCCCAATCATGGTTTCCCGGGATGAAAACGATTTCTCCTTCAAAGTCACGAACCGTGTTCAGTTGATGATCGATCCGCCTTTCCGCACGATCCCGACCGGGATGGCCCGGCTCCGGTAAGCCGCTGGGATATATGTTATCCCCCAAAAAAACAACAACCGCTTCCTCACCTTCATCATCCAGATGGCCTTCGAGCAGATCCATTACGTCGTTTGCATCGTCCCCGGCATCTCCGACCAGATACGCACGAAAATGCAATTCCTTATCCGGCGGCATCATCTCCTCGGAACGGCTTTCGACGTCGGCCGAGACGAACACGCCGGAGGATGAACATGCTGCAAGCCCTCCCACGAGGAGAGCGATGAGTCCGACGTTCAATTTCAAGGTCAACCGAGCCATGTAACACAAGCGGTTTTCGACTGTGATTACTTTTGCAGGTGCTGTATACGCAAACCCTCGCGGAGAGATCAACCAATAGGAGACTTACCGGCTTTTCCGGCGCTCAGCCAGGAGATGACCGGCCGGCAGTACGCGCGCCTTCCAGCCCTTCGCCACAATGGTGGTGGCCGCGTATTCGGTAATCACGACGGGTCCTCTGAAGTGATCGTCCGCCGTCAGCGCGTTTCGTTCAATACGTGACCAGTTTGCTGCACCGTCGGGGTCCGTCGGCTCATGAGCATCAAAAGGCGGCGGCGCATCACCCGGCGTTCGTGGCGTGCCCAAAGGCCACCGCAGTTCGGGCGACGTCGAGGTAGCACGCAAACGGAGTGCTACGATCTCGACGGGTTTGGAGGGCGCATCATATCCATACAGTGCCCGGTGACGTTCCTCGAAAAGCCGGACCGGATCCCGATCGTCGAACGGCAGCGTAAGCTCGAATGACTGGCCGTGATACCGCACATCGATCTCGAACAAGAGGATCCGATCTTGAGAGGGCACGCTTTCCGCGTCGAGAGCATCTTTGGCGCGTCTCCGTAGTCTCTCGGCTGCCGAGCGCACATCCGGAATGGCCGCAATCGCCGCATCTTCCTGCTCTCGGGATATGCGCAGCAGCAGACTTTCGGAGAAAGCATAGAGCGGTGAAGAGGTCAGCATACCCAGTGCCGAGAGAATACCTGCATGTTGCGGAAAAAGAATGCGCGATATGCCCAATGTATTGGCAAGGCGACAAGCATGAAGTCCGCCGGCGCCTCCGAACGGTATCATCACGAAATCCCTCGGATCATGCCCGCGTTCAACGGATATCCGCTGTACGGCTCTGGCCATCGTAATCTCCGCTACCCTTAAAATCCCGCCTGCGGCATGCTCCGGTGACAGGTTTGCCGCCTCGGCGACCCGCGCGACCGCCGCATGGGCGGCCGATACGTCGAGCGGCAGACTCCCGCTCAGCTTCTGGGCCGCCGGGATATAGCCCATAAACACGTTTGCATCTGTGACGGTCGCAATGTACGGTGGTTTCTGATTGCCGTAGCAGGCGGGTCCGGGATCGGCGCCCATCGATTCCGGCCCGACACGCAGGGCGCCTCCCTTATCCACTCTTGCAACCGATCCGCCTCCTGCCCCGACCGTGTGAATGTCGATCATCGGCAAACGAAGCGGCAAATCCGAGATCGTCGACTCGGTCGTTCGACCGGGTTTTCCGTCACACAGCGCTACGTCCGTACTTGTGCCGCCCATGTCGAGCGTGATGATCCGATTGAATCCGGCATCGCCGGCAACCGCCCATGCACCCAACACACCACCTGCCGGACCGGAAAGGATGGTGTTGACCGGTACGCGTTCGACTTCCTGAACGGGGAGGCTGCCGCCTCCCGAGGCCATTACCCGCAACCGGCCACTGCCCGTACGATCCGCCACTTTCCGCAGGTAGCGTATCATCGGAGGCGCCACGACGGCGTTTATCACACAGGTTGCCGCACGCTCATACTCTCGATGTTCGGGAAGCAACTCGTGCGAGACCGTCAAATGTACGCCGGGCAGCTTGCGCCTCAGCACCGCCGCAAGTTGCTTCTCGTGATCCGGATTGGCATAGCTGTGCAGCAAACTGATGGCGACCGACGCCACGCCCAGCGCTTCAACCCGCTCAGCGAGCCGGTTTCCCGCATCGTGCCGGAGAGGCTGCCATATTTCTCCGTTCGGTCCGATACGCTCTGCCACACCGATGCAATGCTCGCGGTCGACCGGTGAGACCCGCCGCCGCACTTCGAGATCATACAGACCCGACCTGTTTTGACGTGCGATTTCCAGCGTATCCTCAAAACCCTGTGTGGTCACAAAACCGGCCGTGGCACCTTTGCCTTCGAGCACGGCATTCGTGGCCACCGTCGATCCGAGAATGACCATGGGATCCTCCGTCGCTCCATGGCCGGCCTCCGAAAGCAAAGCCAGAACGGCTTCGATTCCCCGGATCACCGCTTCAGAAGGGTCGGAGGGTGTCGACAACAACTTGTAGGATACCAATGGATGGGCGCCTCCCGGATCCGCAATGAGATCGGTGAATGTACCGCCGGTATCGACTCCTATTCGAATCCTGTCCAAGATCAATCTGGCTTGTGGCTCCGGCGCATAATCTAAAGATCATCGGCCGAAGGAACGATCCGGACGGCATGATTGCGGCAAAAAACGTTCCTGAGAAGCATGAAGCGTCACTTCATGCCGCCGATGAAACCACCGCGATCACGCACCGCATGGCCGGCCGAACCGGTTTAGAATGATTCCAGAAATTGATCGCGCTCCGGAGCAAACAACCGCGGCACAACCGGGTTCATATGCTCCCTCAAACCCAAACAGGCAACGGACGTGAGCGTCTCTGTCTATTCGGTCCTCCTCTACGCTTCCCTGACGGCGGTTGCAACCGGCCTGGGCGCCCTTCCGCTCATCGCATCCAGGAGCTTCTCACCCCGATGGATCGGATTTTCCAACGCTTTTGCCGCCGGCCTCATGCTCGCAGCCAGCATATTGCTTGTTTACGAGGGCGCCGTTCTCAGTGCGTGGAGAATGCCGGCCGGTGTGGTGGCGGGCGTGGCCTTTCTTATGTGGTCGCGCCGGATTCTCGACGGACACGATCATGCCGAACTGGGGGATCTGCGGGGTGCAGACGCCCGGAAGGCGTTACTCATCATTCTGGTCATGACCCTGCACTCCTTCACCGAGGGAGTCGGAGTCGGCGTCTCCTTTGGAGGCGGCGAACAGCTCGGCGTATTCATCACGGCGGCAATCGCCGTTCACAATATCCCGGAAGGACTCGCCATCAGTCTCGTTCTGATGCCGCGCGGCGTCAATGTCTGGAGAAGCGCCGGCTGGAGCATCTTCTCCAGCCTTCCCCAACCGTTGATGGCAGTCCCGGCATTTCTATTCGTGTCCTACTTCACCCCGTTTCTTCCCTTCGGTTTTGGATTCGCTGCCGGCGCCATGATCTGGATGATTCGCAAGGAATTGCTGCCGGAAGCGATGAGAGACGGAGGACTTCACCCAACGATCTGGATCGTGATCGTATCAGGGGTGCTGATGATGCTTTTCCAGATCTGGCTAAAAGGCTGAACGAGGCGGCTGCCAGGTATTCTTTATGGTCGTCGACCGAGGAAGATCTCGTCGAGCGGTTCCGGTGGATCAGCCGTTCATAAGACGAGACAGCATCTGCATGATCTCTTCAGAGACCGCTTCCCGATCCGGTTCCGTTGAAACGGTGAAGTGAAACACGTCCTCGAGCGGATCGGGGGCTTCATATTTCTCGAGCAGCATCGGGAGGTCTTCCGCCCGGGCATCGGAGACCACGTCGTCGGCATCGCTGCGCGCTTCCAGACGTTGTTTGACCTCATCGACAGGAGACTGCAGCTCTACAAAGCAATGCCTGAGCCCGGCGTTCTTCGTTCGGGCTCTCAATCGATCACGATGCCCGGGATCGCCATACGTGGCGTCCAGTACGCAGCCGACTCCTTTCGCTCCGTGTTTGACAGCCGCATCCGCAAGCGCACCGTACACTTCTTCCGTTCGCTCGCGAGTGTACAGCTCTCCTCTTTTATCAATTCCGGAACGCTCGAAAAGTGGCAAACCCGCACTTTTTTTCCGTATGGCATCCGAAGAGTAAACCGGCCACCCCAGTGCTTCTCCAAGCCGATGCGCGTGCCGGCTCTTGCCCGTCCCGACATTCCCCATGACGATAATAACCATCGGCGTCGAGCCGGCAAGTGCATATTGCAGGGATAGACTGTAGTACCTGCGGGCGGCACTGCGGCTGACATCCCGCTCTTCTTCCGGGATTTCTCCGGATGCGCTGCGGAAGCTGTTAACTTTGGCCCGCACGTAGGCGCGATAGCATTTGTAGAAATCGAGCAACGCCGGCAAATCGGGATCGCGGAGTTCGACCGAGATCTTCTCCGCGAAATAAGACGCCAGCGAATGTTCTTCATGGACGTCCAGATCCATTGAAAGGAAGGCGACATCGTTGGCGATATCCAGAAAACGAAGCCGCTTGTTGAATTCGATACAGTCGTAGATCGTCAGTTTTCCGGGTTCGAGGTGTATGTGCTCCAGATGCAGGTCTCCGTGGCAGTCCAGGATGAAGCCTTCCGCCCGTCGCCGGTTGAACAGCCGGGTATTAGCCGCATAAAACCGATCCGTGTATGACTTTATCGTCGAGAATGCCGGCCGTGAAATAAGATCACCCGTATATGCTTCGGTCTGGTCGAAGTTTTCATCCGTCGTAATGCGGAGACGTCGAATGCGCCCCCACTCCGCCACTTCCGGCGTCGACGACTGCCCGGTGTAGAAATCACAGAGGACCTCGACGATACGATCGATCTGCTCCTTATCCACGCTTCCCTCTTCGAGCATGCGCTTCATAAACCACCGGTCGTCGAGTTGTCTCATCTTGACGGCATACTCTGAAGGATCTCCGGTGCCGGAGAATGAGAGACCCCCGGAGGTCCGATAAATCGGGACGATTTCGAGATAGACGTCAGACGACATCCGGCTGTTCAACCGCACTTCCTCCTCACAATAAAACTTGCGTTTATCGAGCGTCGAGAAGTCGAGAAAGCCGAAGTCTACCGGTTTCTTGATCTTGTAAACGAACGGAGAAGCGATCGCTACGTAGGATGCATGGGTTTGCAGAAGACGAACCGATTCCGGTCCGTGCGGGAAGGAATTCCGATCGCCCAGAAAAGCCAGCATCTCAGAGGAGGTAGGAGCCATGAAGTTGTGGTTACGTATGCAGCCGAAAGCGGGATTTCCCGGCGTAAGCTACGGCGCAATCGTTGCACGTTGAAAATCTTGCGGGCAGCGACGATGGCATTCTCAAAACCATATGAAGCGCAGCCTGCTCATTTGCTTGCTACCGCCACGGATATCCCGAGACCCTTCGGGCGGTCAACAGGAAGGCTGTGTCAGAGTGAGATAGTCGTCACCCGTCCCGTTTCCGTTTCGTATGTCGCACAGGTCGGCCGGCCTTTGAATCCCAGAATCTCGCCCGGATTCAGCCAGAGACAGTCTCCGAAGCGTTCCTCATGCCGCTCGTGCGTATGCCCGGAAAAAACCGCCCGGTAATCACCGGTGCGCGCCAATGCCCTGCCGTAGAGAGGGTAGTGCGTCACGGCGACGTTGACTTCTCCGAATGACAGTTCGGCATGCTCACCGTGGAGATGCATGTGAGGCGCGTTGTCGGCGACCCAACGCAAAATGGCAAATCGGTCGCCGTCGCCGTTGCCGAATACACAATGCACCTCACCGTCATACGCGCCGATTGCCCGTGCAGGGATCGGTGAACAAAAATCGCCACAAAAAATGAGCGTCCCCGCGCCGGCCCGGGAAAACGCGTCGAGGGCCTTCTGCAGGTTTTCAAGATGGTCGTGAACGTCTGAAAATACTCCGAGAATCATGCCGATGGTTTGTCTTCTTGGTACCGGGAATGCGTCGATCTATCGTGTGTACGTCCCGGGCGACAAGCTGTTTGTATCAAAGAATGTCAAATCTTCAACGGATCATAATAAACCCTATGCCTGTTTATTGTTTATATTCAGTCTAAATAAGCGGAGTAACCGCCACAGGGAGCGTGTGATGATTCTTAAAGCGCTGGAAAAAGCCGTATCGGGACTTGCCCATCGGCCGGTCGATCAGACCGGTGGGGCCGCCTCCACCGCGCGGGAAGGGACGTGTCCGTTGCTTCCGGAGTGTCCGCTTACGGGCCTCGGCAATGGTGAATTGTTTGAAATTACGGAACTGTTGCTTGACGAGAAGCAAGCCCAGCGTTTGCGCGAGTTGGGTATGAGAGAGGGCGCAACTTGCGGGATGGTGCTCAACAATGGAAAACTGATTGTTTGCGTGCACGATTGCCGGATCGCAATGCGTCGGGAGGTTGGCGATTCCATCCGCGGTCGCAGGATGTCGGATCGGGCGGCAAACGAACACATCTAGGGCCTGAGACGGTTATCTGGAGTTTTGAGAACCAGGGATTCGGCAGTGAACGAAACCGTACATCGGAACGGTGCGCCCGATATTGCTTCGGCCACGCGAAGAGTCGCGCTCGCGGGAAATCCAAACGTAGGGAAGACCACGATCTTCAATGCTCTTACGGGCATGCGGCAGAAAGTCGGTAACTATCCCGGCGTTACGGTCGAGCGAAAGACCGGAAATATGACCGCGCGCGGCATCGTCGAAGTGATCGACCTTCCCGGCGCGTACAGTCTGGACCCGAAATCGCAGGACGAAGCCGTCGTAAGCGACGTCCTTTCCGGCCGTATCGAGGGTGAGGAGATACCGGACCTGGTGGTGTGTATCGTGGATGCCGGCAATCTGGAACGCAACCTCTATCTCGTCACGCAAATTATCGATCTGGGGATCCCCGTACTGCTGGTACTCAACATGCTCGACATGGCCGACGAGCGTGGTCTGGAGATCGACACCGTGCAACTGATGGAGGAGCTGGGCATACCCGTCATCCCGATGACGGCCAATCGAAACAAGGGCTTTCGGGAGTTGCGAGCCGCGATCATGGGACCGCTACCCGGGATCGGAAACCGCAAGTGGGAACTCATGCCGGCAATGAGAGAGCCCGTGTCGAAGCTCGCGGCTGAACTTGGTGCACTCCGCCCGAACTGGAACGCCTCACGCCTGTTTTCCGAAGCCCTTCGCGCCGTCACTTCCGATGCATTCCTCGAGTGGTGGCGCGATCGGGAGTCGGCATTCCACGCGCATGTGACCGCGGTTCGCAAGGCACTCGATGAACGCAAGGCACCCTACCGTCAGGCAGAAATCATCGGTCGCTATAACTGGTTGGCGTCGCTCGTCAACCGCTCTGTCAGCCGCAAGAATTCGGGCGCGGATCCGACGCCATCGGACCGTATCGATGCCGTTTTGACGCACCGGTTTTTCGGCCCGCTGCTGTTCTTTGCCGTCCTGGGACTGATCTTTCAATCTATCTTTACCTGGGCGACACCGGCCATGGACGGCATCGAGTGGCTGGTCGGCCGGCTTGGAGAAACGATCCGAGGGAACATACCTCCTGGTTTGTTGACGGACCTCGTCGTAGACGGCGCAATCGCGGGGGTCGGCAATGTGCTGGTATTTCTGCCTCAGATTATGCTTCTGTTTTTCTTTCTGGGTCTGATGGAGGACACCGGTTACATGGCCCGGACCGCGCTGATTATGGACCGCATGATGCGTCGCGTGGGACTATCGGGAGGTTCGGTGGTACCCTTGCTCAGCTCCTATGCGTGCGCGATTCCAGGGATCATGGCGGCCCGAACTTTGGACAATGAACGCGACCGGCTGATCACCATCATGGTTGCACCCCTGATGAGCTGTTCCGCCCGCCTTCCGGTCTACACCCTCTTTATTGCGGCATTCATCCCGGCGGGTTCGCTGTTCGGCGTATTTGCCTATCAGGGCATTGCCATGTTTTCCCTGTACATCTTTGGAACCGTCATGGCGTTCGTTGCTGCATGGGTGCTCAGGAAGTTCGTGTTCAAGCAAAGCGAGTCGTATTTCGCCATCGAGTTGCCGCCATACCGTTTGCCTCAGATGAAACAGGTGCTGTGGCGAATGTATGACCGGTCCAAAGCCTTTATCACCAACGCCGGCGGCATCATTTTCGCCATGTCCGTCACCATGTGGCTGCTGGCCTCCTTCCCACGATCGGATGCACCTGCGGAAGTCCTGGCGATGCGCGAACAGGCGGATCAACTTCTGGTGCAGGCGGAAGCCGAGGCGGCCGCTCAGATGGAATCCACCCCGGAGGATCTAAGACGCAACGTCACCTTCCAGCGGGTTGTCGATGAGCTGGCTGCGCTGGAGATCGGCGAAACGGCGGCTCGGTTGCCTTCTGCAAACCTACCCGCGCAACAGCTTGCTGCGGCAGAACAACTTGTAGAAGCGCGTCGCGCAACCGGACGCATACGGGCAGAGGCTGATGATGCGGCTGCCTCGCACCAGGTGAGGAACAGCCTGATCGGGCGTTTCGGCAGGGCGATCGAGCCCGTGATGGAACCGCTGGGGTTCGACTGGAAAATCTCTGCAGGCATCATCGCCGCTTTCACAGCACGCGAGGTTATCATCAGTGTTCTTGCGACGATCTACAGCGTAGGCGACGCGAATGAGTCGAGCGCGATGCTCCGCGATCAGTTGCGCTCGGATCGGGACCCTGAAACCGGCCGCCCAGTCTACACCCCGCTGGTCGCGGTAAGCCTCCTTGTATTCTTTGTCTTTGCGCTCCAATGCATGAGCACCCTCGCGATCGCACGCAAAGAGACCAATAGCTGGCGCTGGCCCGCAGTAATGTGGCTCTATATGACGGCGCTCGCATACCTCTTCTCACTGATCATCTATCAGGGCGGTCAGGCGCTGGGATTAGGATGACAGCCGGTTGGCTCCGCTAGGCATGCCGCAGTGCAATCGTGATCGCTGTGGCCGGCAGCAGCACCCAATTGACCGATCAGATCCGTTGGCCACTCGGCTCCGGCTACCACAGGCATTTTCACTTTTCTACATTCCTGCGGGATTACATTTATGTAGTCACGTCCACGCAATCACACTACCATACCTTCACACCAAACCGCCGCTTCTTGCATCCAGACGGCTGAAGACGCGTACATAGGCCAGATCGAACAGGCACTTTCCGTACCCCGACATTCCGATGATTATCCTATTCTTCGCCTCGCTACTGCTAATGCCACCACAGGACGATCCCGCCGTCGGTAGCTGGCTCGGAGCCGTTAAAACTCCAAACGGCGATCTGCGCATTGTATTCAACATCAGCCGAAGGGAGGGCAACCTTACCGGAACGCTGGACAGTCCGGATCAGGGTGCATTCGGGATTCCCATTGACGAAGTGTCGTACATGGACGGCGCCTTCCACGTTGCGGTCAACACGATCGGGGGCATCTACGACGGCGCGATTAACGACAAGGGTATTCTCAACGGTTTCTGGAGACAGGGCGGCGTCAGGATCGCGCTTCGGATGGAAAAGACGGAAGAAAAACCGGAGTTGGTACGACCCCAAGAGCCTGAGCCGCCATATCCCTACAGGGAAGAAGACGTCCGATTTCTGAACGCGGAGGATCGCATATCACTGGCCGGCACGCTGCTCATTCCGGAAGGCGAAGGACCCTTCCCGGCCGTTGCTTTCTGCTCGGGCTCGGGTCCTCAGGACCGGGACGAGTCCGTTTTCGGACATAAGCCGTTCTGGATCATTGCCGATCATCTTGCCAGAAACGGTATCGCCAGCCTGCGGTACGACGATCGCGGCATCGGCGGCTCCGGAGGTAACTTTCTAACGGCTACGTCAGCGGAGTTTGCCCGTGACCTCGAGTCCGCAATCACCTTTCTCGAAGGGAGAGATGAAATCGACGCCGATCGAATCGGCGCGATCGGACACAGCGAGGGGGCAATTGTGGTACCGATGATTGCCAATGAATCGCCGGGTCTGGATTTCGCCGTCCTGCTTGCGCCACCCGGGGTACCCGCCGAAGAAATCATTACTTCGCAGTCCGAGGCGATTGCACGGTTGAACGGAGCGTCCGAGAGTGATATTAGCGCAAACACCGCTCTTCGCCGGCAACTTTTTGCGGTCGTGCTTGAAGGGCTGTCACCGGAAGCGGAACGTGAAAAGATGCGGGGCATCCTCGAGGAAGTCATTCCTGACAATCCGGCCGCCGTCGATGGCCAGATCGACCAGCTGACGACACCCTGGATGCGCAGCTTCCTTGCCTACGATCCGCGTCCAGCACTTGCGTCGATCGCATGTCCGACGTTCGCGCTTATCGGCGAACTGGATCGTCAGGTTCTGGCCGAAGTGAATGCACCGGCCATCGAAGCCGCTTTTGCGGAGAATCCGAACGAAGACCTGAGACTAATAGTGGTACCGAATGCAAACCACCTCTTCCAAACGGCCGAAACCGGTCTTCCGACAGAATACACGCGGATCGAAGAGACGATTTCACCCGAGGTGCTGGATGATATCGCTTCCTGGATGCTGGATGTAGTCGGGTCATAGGACATCCACTGGTGCGCAACCGGGTGAGGCTACAAACGCCTGCGTGAATATTATCCCGTCGGCGGCAATGCGATCGAATGCCGGCGTGGTAACAAAGCGCGCCCCGTATGCGGAGGCGTGCGGATAGGACTGATCGTCGCTGACGGCGAACAAAACGTTCGGCCTTTCCGATGGCCACATTCCGGAATCCGCACAGGCACTGAATAGGACAGCGAACCCCAGCGCGGATACCGCCTGTTTCGAATTCATAGGTCTGTTTGTCTGTTGATATTACCGGCCGATGCTCCTTTTACGTCGACTAAGGCGGTTTCATCCCGCCGGGAGTCAACGAAGGCCCCTACCCTGAGCCTGCGCGCACGCAGGGCCTCTTCCAGCGGCCCAAGCAGGGATACTGAGTAGCAGGCACACAGTGGTTGCTCGACGCTTTCCGGATCACGAGCCATCACGATTGCATTTCGACGCGATCGCTCGGCAGAAGCTTTTCGAGATCCCGAACGGTCATGAATGGATAATCGGTCGCTACGACCAGCAGCCAGGGTGCTTCGCAACTCAGTAGACCGGCGTGAATACCTGCCAGCGGACCACAGCCCGCAAATTGGTCGACGACATATTCCCAGCGCTTATCGTACAGTTGGTGGACCGAACGTACGCTGACGCGTACGCGAAAAGCCACAGATGCGACCGTTTCATAGACCCGGTTGATCATGGGTGTTCCGTCCACGGTCGCCAGCGCCTTGTCGCAACCGAAGCGCCTGGACCGACCGCCGGCCAGCACCAGTCCCTCTACGTCGCCACGTTGGAGCGTGCTGCGTTCCGTTTTCATCTCCGTCCCGAATCCTTTCCGGGATTGGGGTATGCTTCCTCATCTTCCGTGCGCCCTCTTCGCGATCGAAACTTGAAATCCTTTTCGACCACGACCTCCAACACACCGTATTCTTCAAATGAAAGAGAGGCTGTATAGCCGATGCGATCGGTGTTATCCAATTCGCGTGCCCACTCCTCCGGCATCCGCACCACCAGCAAACCGTCCCGGAACGCAACGTCGATTGCCTTCACGTCCGTACCGGTTTCCAACGAGTAGCAAAATCTTGACTGTGCGGAAGGTCCGAGTTGTACATGCGCCTCGATTTTTCCCTCTCCTGCGAGACGTGCGACATCTAACTTCACAAGCCGGATACGGATGCCATCCTTATGGATCCTGAGTTTCATTCTGCAGCCGGTTTACTGGATGATTGAATCGCTCCCGGACGGGAATAACCCTGCTCTCTGTACCTGTCGAGCAGTTGCTGAAGCTCCTTCACGACATCCGCATGTTCCAGCCAGAGATTGGTCGTCTCTTCGGGATCATCTTCAAGATGGTACAACTGTCCGGCGGGCCCTTCCTCTGCCGGTTCCACGGACACAGGATCCGTGAATCCGCCTGACCCGAGACCTTCGATGAGTTTCCAGGGACCTTTTCGAATCGCAAACATCCCTCGAGAGGAATGCATGACGACGGCTTCCTTGCCATTGTTCGGCGACACCTCACCTCTTAGGATCGGCATCAGATCATAGCTGTCTTCCGCAGCGTTGGAAGGTAGTTCGGCACCCACGGCGGAAGCAATCGTTGCCATCACATCGACCAGAGAAGCGGTGGTGCGGCTCGTTTCGTCCGGCGCGAGTCTACCCGGCCATCTGACGACAAATGGGACCCGATGTCCTCCTTCCCAAATATCGGCCTTCATCCCTCTCCATCGACCGTTTGATTCATGGTCCCATTCCGGAATCCAATCCTCGGGCCAATACGAGCCGTTATCGCTGGTGAAAATGACAATGGTATTCTCGGCAAACCCGACACGTGCAAGCGCCGCGTCTATTTTTCCCACCGCATCATCAACCATTGTGGTAAAATCACCATACTCCCCTGCTTCACTGGCCCCACGAAACCCTTCCGTTGGTAACCAGGGGGTATGCGGAGCGGAAAAAGGTACGTACAAGAAAAAGGGAGCGGCATCATCAAGCGATGCCTGCTCTTCTATGAATGCAACCGCTCGCTCCGTCGTCTCGGGAAGCACGTCAACATGCCGGAAACCCGGTGCTATGGGACCCGCTCGCCAGAAGGGACCGCCGTCTGCGTAGGTGGGTGCCCCGGCTTCCACCATCTCCGTCGGCGGCGCGACCGCCCTGTCATTTTCGAAATAGAGGTAAGGTTCCATGTCCAGCGAGGCGGGGATGCCATAGAAGTAGTCGAATCCGACCTCGTTGGGTCCCGGAGACAACGCTGCGAAATAGTCGGTCGAGTCCTGATCCCCCAACCCCAGATGCCACTTGCCGAATCCGGCTGTCGTGTAGCCCTCCCGGCGAAGCATCTCCGGCAGTGTCAGGCGGTCCCGCTCGATCAAGAGTGGCGACCATCCCCATAGCACGCCCGATTTCAGCCTTGAACGCCACGCATATCGCCCGGTCAGCAAGGCGTATCTGGACGGTGTACAAACCGCGCTGGGTGAGTGAATATCGGTGAGGCGGACACCCTGGGAGGCAATGTGATCGATGTGGGGCGTCGGCACTTTGGAATTTGGATTGTAGCAAACCGAATCACCATAGCCCATATCGTCTGCGAGGATCAGTACGACGTTGGGGGGCGTCTCGGGCGCCCGGCGGCAACCGGATTGAATAATCGTGAGCGAAAACAGGAGGGCAGATAAGATCCGCGACGGCGTCATGATGAACATGAATGATTCCGGTTTTCATGTGGGCTGTTATAAATGTAAAAGGTAGGAAATGTCGAAAAAGCAAGCGACGTCGGTCTCGCCGATTACAAAAGGTGGACTTTCCTCACGTATTGAGATGCCGAATCCTTGCCGTCATTTTTGCAAGACAATAATTGCCGAAGGCACTATACCGCCAAAATTGGTGACGGTAGTCGAATCGCTTTCGCCACGGCCTGATTCTTGAGTGTCCTGGCTTTGGCTCACTCCGGGACCAAGCCGCTCCACTACGCTTCACCCCTTACCGCCTTCACGCCGCCCTGCCTTTTCCCAGGCCAGGGCGGCCGCTCCCAACACACCGGCATGGTCTTTCAGTTGTGAAACCACAATCTCGACCGGCTCACCCCGGGGATAGCGATATACATGCCGGTTGACGTGGTCGCGAATATCATCAAGAAACAAATCGGCTGCATTGGTGGGTCCACCACTGAGAATAACAATCTCCGGCGTATACGCGTGGCAGGCATTGATCATCATCCAGCCTACATGGCGCTTCCATCGGTTGAATGCGTGCGCGCATAACGGATCGCCGTCTCGCACAGCCTCGGTGATCGCCATGAAGTCGACGGCCTGAGGTGCCTCATGGTAGGCTTCCGTCAATTGGGAATTTAGACCTCTGGCCAGCGCGTAGTGCACGTTGGCCTCCAGCGCTTTGGCCGAGCACAGGGTCTCGATCGTGCCGCTGCCTCCCGTGATGCAGACATCGTCGCTCCGATCATCCATCACGAGATGCCCGAGCTGGTTTCCGAACTGAAGATGCGGATCGCGCAGAACCTTCCCGTCAAGAAGCACGCCGGATCCGATCCCTGTTCCGATCGTGATCGTAACCGCCCACTTATAGCCGACGGCAAGACCGTAGTGCATTTCCGCCAGGATAGAAATCCGCCCGTCGTTTTCCGCTATGACCTGGACACCGAGACGCTCGGACAGCCTCGGAACGAGCGGGAAACCTTCAATATCCTTCATCTTGCCGGGCAACAACACGACGCCTCGCTCCGGATGAACGGCCCCTGAGAGACCCAGCACCACCACCTGCGCGCGGGCGCCGAGCTTGTTTTCAATCCGCCCGACCTCTTCGGCAAGCACATCCACCAGCAGCTCAGGCGCCAGCGTGAATCCGGAGGGTGCAAGACCGGAATCAAGCAGCTCTCCATCGGGCGACACTGCGCCGCTTTTGATACGTGTTCCGCCGACATCTATTCCGACTACATAGTCTGTACCTGTAGGTGTCATCGATCGTATCCGGCCTGGTTAAGCAAAGCAGCTCGAAAGGTAGTTCGTTCGCGCGCGTAGCAGCAATAACGACCGGGAATCCGGGTCGTTTCCCTCCGGACACGCCGAACGACGGTCTCCCCGTCAAACCGGCGCCTCATAGCCATATCGTCGAAGTTCACCTCGCCGAGCGGCAGGCCGCATGGATCGGGAATCCATTCCGCCTGATCTGCAAAAGGAGGTTTCAGATACTTCCTCTTTGATTTCGGCTCAGGCAAACGCCTTGCGCAGCAGGCCCAGACTCTTCGGTATAGCCTCGGAAGCCTCGGCCATCCCCTCGAATTCGAGCGACACGTAGCCCTCAAATCCGGCCGCTTTCATAATGGCGGCGATGCGGTCATAGTCGAGATCGAGCGCATACCACTTTCCACCACCGTAGTACGTCTTCGCCTGCAACAAAACCGTCTCCGGAGCCAGCATCTCAAGCTTGTCATACGGATCCTCAAGGAAGTTGCCGGTGTCCAGCGTCACCTTGAGCCACGGATTGTCGAGCGCACGGACAATCCGCATCACGCCTTCCGGCGTCCTGCCTAATCCCCAGTGATTCTCCAGACCCAGCACAACGCCGCATTTTTCAGCGTGAGGCAAGCATTTTTCGATGGAACCGATCACCCAGTCAAAGCCGTCTTCTTCCGTGTAGCCCTCCAGTGGTGGTTCGATTCCGCGATTGGCCATCAGTTCGTCGAAAGATGGAGTGGTTCCCCATCGACCCGTGTTGATCCGCATGGTAGGAATGCCCATCGCATGTGCCAGCTCGATCTGATGAATCGTCCGCTCTACATTCTCCTCCCGCTCGGCTTCGTCGGGTGTGACAAACCCCTGGTGGGTGGAGAATCCGCAAAGATCAAGCCCGTTGAGAAAAGCCGTACGTTTGATCTCCTGCAAGTAGCCGTTCTCCTCGGAAGTCATCTGGACGTGGAGAATTTCGACACCATCGAAGCCCATTTCAGCCGCCTGCTCGATACAGTCGACGATCGGATATTCTTCCTTCGGTCCGTTAAAACGCCAGAAGGAGTAGGTCGAGACACCGAGCCGGTTGGGACGTGGGTTTGCAGCACCGGGTTCACCATACGGCACGGGATGCGACAGCGTGCCAATCGAGCCCAGCCCACAAAGCGCAATCGTACCCTGCATAAAGCCGCGTCGATTCAGGTTGGTCGTTTTCTTTTTTTGATCTCGCATATGTCCGCTTCTTGTTAGTACACATCAGGTGATCGTGCCCTGATACGTGACCTGTTATCGCCACGATAGACACAAGTCCAATATTGCGAAAAAGCAGTTAAACACCTTTATTGATTATGTCATCGACCTGTCCGGATAGACTGTCACGGCCGGCAAAACCGGGTTCAACAGCGCCCAATTTGATCTTTCCCGTCACTTTGAGCAAGCCGGCCGGAACTTAAACGGTTGGTCCGGCAGATGCCGTCGCCGCCGCCATCTCGAATGTAATCAAGATTGACCAGAAGCATTGACGTTTCGCCTCGAATCACATTAACCCCGACACCCATGCATGCGCTCCTATTCCGCCTTCGAATTAACCGACACCCTATCGTTCATGCCGGCGTTGCGATTCTCTCTTTAACGGCACTCGCCGCTTGTACCGAACCGGCCGATGCGCCTCCGGAGCCGGGCGAGGCGGCATCCCAGGCAGCAATGGTAGAGGCCGGACGCCTCAACTACATGACCTATTGTCTCAATTGTCACGGTGACGAAGGCAAAGGCGACGGTCCGTTGAATGAGCTAATCAATATGAAACCCAGCGACCTTACCGCCCTGGCCGCCGCCAACGACGGCGAGTTTCCTGAAGAATGGGTGGACGGAGTGATAAGGGGATACGACGAAGAAGTGCTGTTGGCGCATGGTGACCGTGAGATGCCGATATGGGAGGCCGTATGGCAGGAACAGGCCGAGGGCGACAATGTGGTCGAGACGGTTGACACGCGCGTGGCTGAGATCATCGCTTATTTGAAAACGATTCAGGGATAATCGGGAGACACCGGAGCGCGCTGGTGACCCTGAAGTTCAATACGGTTTTATTTTGCACAGCGACCCACACGCGCATCGTGCCCTATCCGGCGCATTTACGGGCTGGAAGCCTCACAAGGCACCCGCCTCGCATTCAAATGTCATTTGCAGGTGAATTTCGGGCCGCAACGGCCTGAGGTCGCCGATTATGCGCTGGTTTTCCGTGCTCTGCTCAGTATTTTGGCGCCGTCTCCGGATCCACGGAGATCCGGGACGAGAAGTCACATCCTCCCGACGTTAGCGGCCAACTCAGGCACGACATTGCGTCCGTCAGGAGCCAATCTTGACGTATGGAAATGAGTCAGAAAGCCATAATTCTGGGTGCCGCCGGACGCGATTTCCACAACTTCAACACGTATCTGCGCGATAATCCCTCCTATGAAGTAGCGGCATTTACCGCCACCCAGATACCGAACATCGACAGCCGGAAGTATCCGGCCGAGCTTGCCGGTTCATTGTATCCGGGGGGTATCCCGATTTACACCGAAGCGGAACTCGAATCACTCATCGAGCAGCGGGGAATCGAGGTCGCATTCTTCAGCTATTCGGACGTCTCGCACGAGACCGTGATGCATGTTGGATCCCGTGTTCTGGCTTGCGGTGCAGACTTCGTGCTGCTCGGCCCGCAACACACCATGCTGGCGGCAGGCGTACCGGTGGTCTCGGTTTGTGCCGCAAGAACGGGAGCCGGCAAGAGCCAGACAAGCAGACAGGTCGTTTCGATACTCTCCGACTGGGGCAAAACGGTGGTTGCCGTTCGCCACCCCATGCCGTACGGGGACCTCAGCAAACAGGCCGTGCAACGATTCGCTACCGAAAAGGACCTCAAGCGGCATAAGGTAACGATCGAGGAACGCGAGGAATATGAACCGTACGTTACCGGCGGACAGGTCATCTACGCAGGTGTCGACTATCAACAGATCGTGCGTGAGGCCGAAAAAGAGGCCGAAATCATCGTCTGGGATGGGGGCAATAACGACCTGCCATTTTTCGAGCCCGATCTTCATATCGTCGTCGTCGATCCGCACCGGGCCGCCGACATCACGCGGTATCATCCCGGAGAAGCCAACGTGCGCATGGCGGATGTAATCGTTATCAACAAGGTCGATACGGCATCGATGGCGGACGTGTACGCCACGCGGGATGCTGTGGTGTCGCTGAATGAACAAGCCGTCATCCTCGAAGCCGCCAGCCCGATTTTTGTGGACGATCCTTCCGGAATTCGCGGCAAGCGCGTGCTCGTGGTGGAAGATGGTCCCACGCTTACCCACGGCGGCATGGCATTCGGCGCCGGATGGGTAGCGGCAAAACGATACGGGGCAAAAGAAATCGTAGATCCACGCCCCTACGCCGTTCGCAGTATATCGGAAACCTACGCCAAGTATCAGTCTACGGGACCGGTGTT
>CAZIIP010000001.1:104520-151310 GCA_964539455.1 uncultured Rhodothermales bacterium | reverse complement strand
GGCATTCACGAAAACACGTGAAGGCCTCATCGACGCGATCGGCTTCATAGGCCATTACGCCGAGATTTACATAGGCGTCGTCTACGTGGTCTCCTTCCTGGATGGCTCGTTCGTACGCAGCATGGGCACCCGGAGCACCCCTTTCATGCAGCAGGGTCGCCGTTAGGAAAGCGGGCAGATGGGAGGGCAGTTGATAGACTTTTGCAGGCGCGCCGGCAAACAGATTCAACTGTCCGTATTCTTCGAGCTTCTGGCGTCTGCTCGTCTTGACGCGGGCCAGTTTTTTCGACTTGAAGGGTAGAATAAGCGACATGGTCGGTCCTGCTGGCTGCAATTGTACCGGATCGATACCGGCGTGCCGGAGTAGATGCAAAGTCCGTATTACCGGGATCGCGATCAACCGGAATTTTCTTTTCACACCGGGATTCTACCGCGACGTTCCGGGTGGCATTGCGACGGCGAATCCGGTATGTTTTTGTGTCGACCAATCCGCCTTCCGTGCGGTTTTCCTGATTCATTCCATGCGCGTTCCGCTTACAGACAGGCAACAGGAGATATTTGATGCGATCAGCGGATTTGTCCATGCGCACGGCTGTGCGCCGTCCGTAAAAGAGATTGGTGCGGCCGTCGGTATTAGCTCGACCAACGGCGTGGTCAAACAACTGGATGCGATGCAGCGAAAGGGATACCTTCGCAGGCAGAAGGGCAGAGCGCGTTCTATCCATCTGATCGAAAGCGAGCATGCCCACGAACTCCCGGCACATCTTCCGTTTGTTTCTTCTGCAGCCGGACTCGACCGCGCCGGACTGCGGGCCGGCGCCTCCGGTGTGCTGGCGATCGATCGCTCGATCCTGGGACGCGTAGATGCCGACAATTGCCTGGTCGTCGTTGCGGGTGATGACGGCATGGGAACCGCCGGCATCCGGTCGGGTGATCTCGTTGTCACGGAAGAACGGCAGCTTGCGAAAATTCCCGGCAATGCCATTGCCGTCGCACTTACAAGCGGTATGATGATCGTACGCCGACTTGTACGATCCAACAACCTGATTCGACTCACGGCCGATCAGCCCGGCTACCGCATCGAGCTTGCCGATCAGAGTAAGGATCTCGAGGTCGTCGGCATGGTTAGGGCCGTCATTCGCGCCATTCGTTAAGTGAAAAGGCGCACCATGCCCGACCTGGAGAAATACGATTTTCGCCATGTCCATCCTTGCCTCCGGTTTGGCACCACAAGCGACAGATATGCCGGCTGGATCGGCCAAATCTATCCGGAAAACACTTATAAAATCAATTCGAGATCAAGGAAACTGGGCGGCAAGTCGTACCGTGAAGAAACGGTCCCCGTCACGTCCGTCGCCGATTACTTCGAACACTTTGGTTGCCTGGAAATCGACTTCACCTTCTACCGCACGCTCCTGAACCGTGAAGGCGAGCCGACCAATAACTATTTCGTTCTCCGGCGATACGCCGAACACAGTCCGGACTCCGCCCGCTTTTTTCTAAAGGCCCCACAGGCCTATGCCGCACGCAGAATTCGTACGACACAGAGCTACGAAGAAAACGACTCGTATCTGCATTTCGATGGTTTCATCGAGCGCTTCCTCAAGCCTTGCCGGGATATCCTGGGAAATCGCCTGGCCGGTGTAATATTCGAGCAGGAATATCAGCGAAAATCCGACAGCCCCTCCAACGAGGAAAACATCGCCACGCTGGACTCCTTTTTCAGGCAACTACCGGACAGCCCGCAGATGCATCTTGAACTACGATCTCCTCACCTCATCACGCCGGAATATGTTGCGTGGTTAAAAGATCGTGGACTCGGCTTCGTTTACAGCCACTGGACCTGGCTCCCGCCGCTGAAACGCCAATGGGAACACGTTGAGGGATTCCCTGCAACGGATGGACAAGGTGTGGTGCGGCTGCTTACCCCCTTGCGTATGCCGTATGCCAGGGCCTACGCGCATGCCCATCCGTTCGACAAACCGGCCCCCGAACTGGTCGACCATGCATCGGCCAACCGCATGATCGACGATTCAAATGCACTGATATTCAAAGCCATCGAAGCCGGTCAGGTGTTGAACATACTGGTCAACAACCGCGCCTGGGGAAATGCACCGGCATTGACGGCGGAAATTGCCAGACGGTTTTTCGATGTAGCCGAGCGAAAAGGCTTGTTGTAGCGGCAAACCGCAAGAGGCATCGCTTCATTCGAGCGATAATTCCGTCTGTGCCACATCGGAGGGCACAAGGTTGGAGACTCCTACGCCAAGGAGCCTGACGGGACGCCCATTGTCGATTTGGCGGGCCAGGTGCATCACCACACGGATCAATTCATCGGTTCCGTTGCACGCATGGTCCAGCGTTAGACTGCGTGTAAACTGGCTGAAGTCCGAAAAACGGACCTTCAACACTACCGTTCGTCCCGTGACGCCCGCTTTCTTCAGTCGGCGGATGACCCGTCCGGCGATCGAGGCCAAGGCTTCCTCTACCGCTTCGCGCGTTCGTAGTCCGTCGAAATAGGTTCGCTCCACCGACACGGATTTCCGCTTTCGGTTGACCGAGACGGGACGATCGTCATCTCCTCGAATCATCCGGTAAAACCACTCTCCCGATTTCCCGAATTTCTGTCTTAAAAGGACACGCGACTGCTTTCTGAGATCCGCACCCGTCCGGATGCTCAATGCATGCATCCGCTTGGCCGTGGCAGCGCCGATTCCCGGGAATTTCTCGATATCCAACTGCGCATAGAACTCCTCGAGCCTCGAGGGATGCACAACCGTCAATCCGTCCGGCTTACGATACGCCGAGGCAATCTTGGCCGCCGTTTTGTTAGGACCTACCCCGGCCGACGCCGTCAGATCGGTCTCCTCGCGTATGCGGCGTTTGAGATTGATCGCCACTTCGGTCGCGGTGCCATACGCATCAAGACAACCGGTCACATCCAGATACGCCTCGTCAATAGAGAGTGGTTGAACAACATCGGTGAACGTGTGCATGATCGCCCGAATCCGCTCCGACTCTTCGCGATAGTGCTCATGCCGCGTGGGTACGACAATCAGATCCGGGCAGCTACGAAGAGCCTCCCGCATCGACATCGCCGAATGAATTCCAAACACACGCGCCTCATAACTCGCCGCCGCGACCACTCCCCTGCCCCGCACACCTCCGACCGCCACCGGGCTGCCCCGAAGACCCCGGTCCCTTTGCTCGACGGACGCGAAGAATGCGTCCATGTCAACATGGATGATGCGGCGCTCCATGTCGTCAAATTACATATTTCACACATATTGAAAAAGACACTCTTAACGCTCGGGGCCGGGGGAGTGTTTACAAATTGTTGGGAAACCCCTGTACGTGGGTATCTCCGTTGTCAACACTGTGGAAGTTGTGGATAGCATACTGTTAAAAGACATATTATCAAACTCTTATGGTATTGCACCGGTTGGTTACGTTTCGGCAACATTCCTTTAACGCTACCGAAACATGGCAATTTAACCTGTTGGGCGGGTCGTGGATAAGCCTGTTGACGGACTAGTGGTTCTGTGAACAACTAGTCTCAGATTTAGGTTGCCTCGAATCGACCAGAGTTTCTAATCTGAACGCCGAAATAGATATTGGAAATTGCCCTTGCGAAACGCCCTTTAGCACCAACCTTAATGACCGTTCCCGCACCTGCTACAAACAACCTGTCTCTCAACCCTGAACAAGCCTGGCGGGAGTGCAAGAAGGTCCTCAAGGACCAGCTCACTGAAGTGGAGTTCAATACCTGGATTGAGCCGGTTATAGCGCGTTCGCTCGATCACGAGGTCTTCAAACTGGTCGTCCCCAACCGGTTTCACCGCGATTATTTGAAGCGCCGTGTGGATATTGCATCCGCCTCGGCTTCTGTGCTGGGCCACCCGGTACGCATCGGATTTGTTGAGGAGGAAAGGACCACGAATACCGGCGATGGTGCGGTTGCCGCCCGAACGCGTCCGATTAACCATGAATTACGGTCGGTCGGACTTTCCAGGGAGAACGGCACAAGTAACGGACGGGAGGTGGCCGTTGCCAAGACCGCTTCGCGCATTCAGGCACAGGCGGAGATCGGTCTTCAGCGTCAGTATTCGTTCGAGCGTTTCGTTGAAGGCCGTTGCAACCAGGTTGCTGCCGGCATAGGCAAGATGCTGGTAAGTGCACGCGACGCGCACACGTTCAATCCGCTCATTATTTACGGAACTTCGGGTGTCGGTAAAACGCATCTGTTGCAGGCCATCGGGCAGATGGCCTACAGCCAAAACAGATCGGTCCGGTACCTCACTACCGAGAGGTTTGCTTCATCATTTGTTAGTTCTCTTAAAGGAAAGTCAGCGCATTCTTTCGTAAAGTCTTTCGCGCATCTGGACCTGCTCATCGTCGACGACGTTCAGTTTCTGGGGCGCACGCAGAAAATCCAGGACCAGTTCGCTGTCGTTTTCAACAGCCTGATATACGAGAACAAGCAAGTTGTACTCTCCTTCGACCAACAACCAACCAGGATTCCGGGACTCAACACATCCCTGGTCTCCAGATTTCAAGGAGGTGTAATGGCTGAACTGTCGCCTCCCGGATTTGACACACGCCGGCAAATTGTAGAACAGCGGGCTTCCGAGTTGGATCTCGATCTGGACGCCGAGACGATCGACACGATTGCGCGCACACGGGGAAGCGTCAGGCAGATCGAAGGCATTCTCAACCGGCTGCTGGCGGAGAGCAAATTCGGATTTGAAGTACCTGCTATTGGCACACTGATTGCGGAAGTTACGGGCGAAGCACTCGGGGCCATTCATTTGAAGGACATCGCGCGTTTGGTCAGCGAGCAGACCCAGGTGCCTGTCGATGTGATGCGTGGCCGCAGCCGCAAGCGACCACACGTGCAGGCCCGCCATATCGCCATGTATCTGGCCCGGGTCGTGTCATATGATACCTATACGAAGATCGCCGCATTCTTTGACGGGCGCGACCACTCTTCGGTCATGCACGGCGTCCAATCGATCGAAAACCTCCGGGATGTCGACGATGATCTCGATGATCTCGTGGAGGAACTCTTGCAGAAACTCGGCGCCATGTAGGCGGTCCACAGGTTTGATGCTGCAGGTTGCAAAGGCGTCCTCTCGGGCGCTTTTTGTATTTTCCCCGACCTTCCCTCTCCCAACCGCCAATATCTCAACGAGGAACGATGGCAAAGCAGATCGTCGAGTTTCAGGAATGGCCGTTTCAGTTCGTCGACCAAGAGACCCCGCTACGGGAGTGGCTCGACCTTCGCGGCCTCTCCATTCTGCGCATCGAGGGCAGCTTTCGATGTTCAATCGAGCAGTCGGTAGTGCCGCGGACACCGGGACGTGTTCGAGACGATCTGACGAAGGTCCTCGGGGAACGTTTTCCCGACGCCCGCTTCAATATCGTCCACATCGAGCGGGTGGAAACGCGCGGCGAGATGGAGATCTACTACATCGCATGCTACTACGCTGTCAGCAACAGCCTCATGCCCAAGACGTCGGATGATACACACGACAACGCGCCGGAAGAAAACACGGGCGTGAACTATTGAGCGCGTCAGCGTGAATGGTTTTGCATACCGGGAGCAGACGATTTGCTTGTGGAACGGCTGCAGCCGGCACCTTTTTGTTTCCCATTGCTGGCGGAAAGGCTACGGGAAGGCTTAAGTTTGAAGTCACCCGAGCAATGGATCATGCGCATGCAAATGCACCTCGAAAACGTTGCCGGATGAGCCGGAAACGAAAACGAGACGAGCGGCATGGCTGAAAACGGACGAACCGACAGAGTTGGAGAGCGACTGAGACGGGCGGCACTGGAAATTGCGGAACTCGGATATCCTGTCCTGCCGCTGCCGTCCGTCCGCAGAGGCAGGAGACGTGCCGGAGAATGCATTTGTGAACTCTCGAATGCCGACTGCCGGCAGCCCTCCACACGCTGTCAATACTTTGGAATCGACAGGGCCACCTCCAACCGCGATCACATAGAGCGCTGGTGGCAAACCCACCCCCATGCACGCATTGGTATGGCGCTGGGCGCCGATGCACGCCTGGTCGCGCTGCTGATAGACGGACGAGACGGTTTGGCGAGCGCCAACGAACTCGAGATCATGCACGGGATGCTTCCGAAGACGCCAACCATCCTGGCGTCCTCCGACCGGCTTGTCCACCTGTTTTCGGCCGATCCATCAGCAATGCCGGCCGGTTCGACACCTATCGCACCCGGCATTACGCTTCTGGGAGAAGGAGAAGTGGTTTTCGCACCACCGTCCGTTCACCTGTACGGGGATCGCTGGGAAGAGAGCTCGTGGGACCCAGGTGCGACCATCCGGCAGACCTCCGTTGCGCCCGTCCCCGGATGGATTCTCCGAAGATGCAATTTGCGCGTTCGTACCCGCACGGAGAACAAAGCCCAGACAGAAATGGGCGAGGAAATGCCGGATTTGCCGTTCCGCACGGGATTCGACGTGGCGGCGGACAATTCGAGCATATGGATCAATGAACCCTGGGCGGCTACCCAGGCAATTACCTTGCTGCACGGAACGGAAAAAGGCAGCGGGAGAACCACCTTCGCGCTTCATCTCATCCGCTCAGTGCTGGAGGGCTCCGAATTCCTGACGCGCAGATCCGTTCAGGGAAGTGTCGTGCTTCTCACGTCGGAATCGCCGGCGTCCCTGGGCAGGGCCATTCTGGCCCGCGGCTACAACCATCTGTTTCTCAACAGGCTTCACGTGCTTCACTATCAGGAGTCACTGGATGTGTCCTGGCCAAAGCTGATCGCGGCCGCAGTGGATCGCTGCACTACCGTAAAGGCACGCCTGATTGTTATCGACCGGCTGAATGCTTTCGCCGGACGCGAGGTGATGGACGGCTCCCGGCAGGTAGATGCGGACTACGTCATGCAGCCTCTGCTGAAAGCCATTTTGCGAGGCGTCGGCCTCTTTGCCGTGTGGGATCTCCCTTCCGACAATACCTCACAAGGGCGCATTCCGGATACACCCCTCGATCCATTTGTCGACATTAAGGTGCATCTGGAGCAGGTTGGTGACCATACGCGGGAACGCGTACTGCTGACCAAGAGCCGGTTTGATGAGACTCCGCGAAAATCATTGATCGTACTGCAACGGCACGGATTCGAATACCGCTTCGATCAGCCCGGCCTGTTTCAGGATGCACAGGGCTCCGCCCTTACATCCGGAAGTGAACCGGACGGGGAGGGCGCTTCAACATCGGAGGACCAGATGCCGCTTTTCCCCGGAAATGACGTACAGTGAGCAACGCGGCACTTTTCAGAAAAGGCAGTGTTCGGCTGTTGATACAGACAATCTCCCACCGGGCTACGTCATCTCCGGTCATATCCACGCCGGCATCTCATTCTCCGGAGGCGCGCAGCAGCGTCTTCGTCTCCCCTGTTTCGTGATGGGAGAGCGGCGCGCCATTTTCCCCGCTTTCGGAACGTTTACCGGAAACAGACGCTTCACCCCTGCGCCGGGAGACAAGATCTTTGTGGTTGCGGGTGAGTCGATCGTTGAAGCGGGTAGTGCGGGTTCAATTCATGGTTCATGAATTGACTGCGTCGGCAGTCGACACAACGTGCCTGTCTCTACCGCCACTGTAGCTTGCATGTCCTTTGTATCCGCCAAAAACGGCATCCAGTCGCCAGGCCTGCTGCAGGATGATGCCGCGCCAGTTTTTCTCGGACTGCAGTTCGCCCTGAACGATCAGGGCGGCGCTGTTGAGCATGTGACCGTAAAGATCCTGTGCCTGCGGATTGACGACACACTGAATAAAACCCGTCTCGTCTTCCAGGGTGATGAACATGAATCCCTTTGCCGTCGGCGGTCGCTGGCGCAGGATGACGATGCCGGCCGTCTGGATCACGGGCGCCTTGCCACGCAGTGCGGGTTGTGCGTACTGGTAACAGACGCTGACCGGACGGACTTCCAGTTCATTCAGCTGGCGCCGGACAACGGTCATGGGATGATGTCGCGCCGCACCATGCGTCTGATAGTCCCAGCTCAGCCGCTCGTCGATTCCCAGCTCCGCCAGCGCAGGCAGATCGACCGCTTCTAGTGCCTGCATGCTGAAAAGGTGCTGTTGCGGATCTATTCGGCCGGCTGTGCCCAGTCTTCGGTGCAGAACGCCCACTTCCCAGAGCGCCTTCCTGCTGCCGTGTGTCAGTTCGTCCAGCGCACCCGACCGGGCGATGTTTTCCATGGCATCCTTGTCCACCGCACAGCGCCGGTAAAAGTCCTCGACATCTTTGAACGGCCCCTTCAGGCGCTCCAAAAAGATGGTCCGCGCCGATTCCAATGAAACCGCCTTGATCGACGTCAGCGGCTTGCGAATCGCATACACGCCATATCCCCGGTGCTCTAGATCATACAGGATCCCGCTGTGGTTGACGTCGGGCGACAACACCTGCACACCCAGCCGTTTTGCCTCCTGTTCGAGGGTCATGACCGGATACATGCCGGGCATGTGCTGCATAACCGCCGCCATGTAGGCGGCAGGAAAGTGCTTCTTCAGATAAGCGGACTGGAAGACGGTTTTGGCGAATGCTGCGGCATGGCTTCGGCAAAAGCCGTAGCCGACGAACTTCGAGACCTTTTCGAACACTTCCTGGGCTACCTTCTCCGATACACCGCGCCGCATGGCGCCGTTGACGAACACCGTGCGCATCGATTCCATTTGACCCGGATCCCGAAACTTCGACATCAGCGCCCTGAAATCGTCCGCTTCCTGCAGGCTCATGCCGGCGAATTTGTGAGCGACCTCCAGCACCTGTTCCTGAAACAGGATAATCCCATAGGTGTCCTTCAGAATCGGTTCCAGCGACGGATCCTGAAACTGCACCCGCTCCTGCCCTTTTCTTCTCCGCACGAAGGGACGAACCATGCCGCCCTGAACGGGCCCCGGACGAAACAGCGCGATCTCCGCGATCAAATCCTGAAACGTCTCGGGCTGGTTCATCGCCAGCAAATGCAACTGGCCCTGTGATTCGATCTGAAACAGCCCGATCGTCTCCCCTGCCCGGATCATATCGAACGTCGGCCGGTCGTCCAGCGGTACCTTATCGAGATTAAACGGCTCGGGATGGGTGCGCTGGATCAACTCCTCGGCGAAGCTCAGTGCCGCCAGCATACGAAGTCCCAGCACATCGAGTTTGACCAGTCCCAGCCGCTCGATGTCGCGTTTGTCAAACTGGACCATCTTTACACCGTTCGCCGAGGTCTGCACCGGTGTAAACGCATGGAGGTGTGCGCGTGACAGCACCATGCCCCCCGAGTGCTGTCCGAGGTGCCGTGGACATCCGGCGAGTGCCCACACACCTTCGACCAGCGCCCTGGCCAGCGGGGTTTCTCCACCGAGAATGCTGATGACCTGCTCCCTGTATTCGTCGATCCGGGTAGCGGGCCGATGCGGCACAGCTGTACTGAAGGCCCGCAGCACCTGCTCCGGATAACCCAGGGCTTTTGCGACATCCCGAAGGGCGGACCGCAACTGGTAGGTCTGCAGCGTCGCCGACATGGCCGTCTGCTCGACGCCGAACCGGTCCTCTATCCACTCGACGATCTCCAGGCGCCGGTCCGAATCGAAATCGATGTCGATATCCGGCGTCCCTTTTCGTCCCTGATGCAGAAAGCGCTCGAAGAGAAGCCGGTGAGCAATCGGATCGACATGGGTGATGCCCAGCAGATAGGCCACGATGCTGTTGGCGGCCGATCCCCGACCGGCACACCGGATGTTTCTTCTGGCGGCCTCATCTACCACTTCGCGAACGACCAAAAAGAACTCCTCCAATTCCAGTCCGCAGATCACTTTCAACTCTCTTTCCATCTGCGCCCGTGCCCGTTTGCGCTCCCCGGCTGCGTAGCGGGTCTTTAACCCCTCGTCGCACAGTTTTCGCAAATGTGTCTCGGGCAAAACGCCCGCCGGCAGGCGTGCCCCGGGTGGGGTGATGTACTCGGGCAAGAGATCCACGCAGCAGGATGCTTCGATCCGCTCCGCGTTGCGAAACGCTTCAGGATGCGGAATCAACCGGCGAAGCTCCGCCTCGGGACGCAAAAAGGCCTGGTCGTTTACCGGACGCTCCGGATGGCCCTCAAAGATTGTCTGGTGGGTGCGAATACACGTCATCAGATCATAGAGGGCATACCCTTCCGGTGTGGCATAGCGGACATCTCCCGTCGCCACCACCTGCAGACGGCACTCGGACGCAAAGCGCGCCATGCGCGTAACCATCCGCCGGTCGTCCGGACGAAGCTGGTTCGTCAGCTCAACGTACAGGTTTCGACCGAAAATTCCCCGCAGATGATCGACCCAGTTTCGTGCCTTCGGATACGCCTTGCGATGCACCGCATCCCACAGCAGCCCTTCCGCACCTCCCGTCAAACAGATAACGTCCTCGCCCACCGCAGCCAGTTCTTCAACCCGTACGTCCGACTCGGGCGTCTCCGTCCGCTGAAATCCCTGGGTTAAAAGGCGGCAAATGTTTGCATACCCTGTCCGCGTTTTTGCCAGCAGTACGAGGGGCCGACCCCCGACCACCACCTCGGCGCCGAATACCGGCTTCAGTCCATGCTCCTTGCACGCAAGCTGGTGGCGCACCACGCCGTACATGCCCTTGATATCGGTAATCGCCAGCGCACGCATCCCCAGGGCGGCGGCCTGCTCGACCAGTTGGTCGGGAGGCGACGCACCCCGCAAAAACGAAAACCAGCTTCGTACGTGTAGATGAGTGAACATTTTTAATCCGCCAGGCGGCTCAATCGCCACAAATCACCGACCTGGTACACCTCCATATGGCCTTTATCCGTCTGCAGCGTCCGATAAATCCGTTTCTCTTCACTTCCCCACCACCGGCTGCGGACAATCCACGCATTCGTCTGCTCGTGCACCGCAATGCGGCGGCCGTGCCAGTAGACGGCTTCGATGCGTTTGCCGCTCGTCTGTACCCGTATCGGTTCATCAATGCGTTTCATGAGGCGGAGCGGTATGGCACAAACGACAACCCGTCGGCCTCCTCGAGCGGCAACCGCCGCTCTGCCGGCACGACACGCAGCAGAGCATTGGGATACCGGCGGTGGACACGGCGAACAGCCGTCTGGACGTCCGGCCGCTGGAAGAACAGGGCGCCCTGGTGGTGCCTGGCATAACCCAGTGCACCCAGAATGAGACGAATCCGGGAAATCGCCGCCTGTGGCCAGTTTTTCTTCAGCCTTCGTTCCGCCGCGCGAAAGAGGATCCCCGCATCGGAGGTGCCGGATTTAAGTACTGCCGAGCATATCCGGTTTGCCCCTTCGCTTTTGCCCGTTGTTTCGAGGGTGATGCGGGAGGTCACCAGTCCCTCGAGCGCGTCCCTCGCCTCACTTACCAGATGCTGCAGGGCGGGAAGAATATCCGCCGGCTCGATGACGTCGTTCTCGAAATCCACAAAACATAAAATCGCTGGAGACGGGCGGTAGACGGCAATGGGCGGGTCGGTCTTCTGCAAATCCAGTAAATCATGCAGCGCCTCACCATCCGCACCGAACTGGGCAGTCAGATGTCGTCGCGTCAGTTGCCTGATACGCTCCAGATTGTCCAGCCCGAAAAGGGTCAGCCGCTCGACCATCTCTTCCGGAAATCCCAGGTCACAGAGTGTCGAAACGGGCGATGCCCGCAAAAACGTTCGCACGCCTCGCGGGGCGATCTCGAGAAAATGCCCGTCGTGGGTACGGGCGGCCGCAATGCGGGCCACTGCACGAGACGGTCCGGCACCAACCCGCACCGACAACTCCCGTGCCGGCGGCGCCGGCACCCGACCCTCAAGCGGCTGGAAATAGGCCGTGCCGGGCACTGCAGATTCAACCAGCGGCGTATACCGGTTGATCTTCTCGAGTACATACTCCCAGCGAATCTCCTCCTCATGCGTGTCCCGCCCCAGAAACTGCACCTCCGGATGCGCCGAACGTGCACGCTCGACCAACTCTCCCACTTGCACCTTCCGCCGTGCCTTCCGATTCCTGGCCAGAATACGCCCCCGGTGAAATACCGCAAGCGCAGCATCCGGATAACGATACCGCATGACCCATGCCGGATAATCCCTTATGTGAAGACAGGCAATCATATTAAACCAGGCGATACACATATTTCACACATGTGTTTAATATATGTGTTGCCTGATTGTGTTCCAATAGATTCTCTTTGACTGTTGCATACTCTCTCCCCTGCTCCATGCGTGTTCAGGTCAGGCGGTAAATCGGAGGCATCGGCAAATCCGGCTTGCCGGCTCGTCCGAAAGCATTATCATGTACCGGGCCGGACCCGACGCGTTGTTCGCCGCCCCCGACTCCTTCACGCAACAAGCCGCACAACATGTCTATCAACCGTCGCTCATTACTCAAGAAAACCGCCCAGGCCGCTGCGCTTGCGGGCCTCGCTCCCCGTACCGTCGCTGGAGAACCGGCGAATCGGAGATACCCGCCGATCGCTCCACGGGAATCCCTGCGCATCACGCGTCTCGAGACCTTCCTGGTTAAACCGCGGTGGATTTTCCTGAAAGTCCATACCGATGCCGGCATCGTCGGACTCGGAGAGCCGCTGCTGGAAGGCCGGGCCCATACCATTGCTACGGCTATCGAAGAAATCGCACCCTATCTCACAGGCAAAGACCCGCGCCGGGTTGTGCACCACTGGCAGGCCATCTACCGGCATGCATTCTACAAGGGCGGACCCATTCTCACGAGCGCCCTTAGCGGAATCGACCAGGCGTTATGGGACATCAAGGGAAAAGCCCTGGGTGTCCCGGTGTATGAGCTGTTCGGCGGACCGACACGCGACCGAATCCGGGTGTATGCACATGCACGAACACCCGGGGCGATACGACAGGCGATCTCGGAGGGGTTCACCACCTTCAAGACCGGTGTCGCCATGGAGAAACCGGCCCGAATCGTGGAAAGCAAGGCTTTCGTCGACCATGCCGTCGCCGCATTTGCCGAATTGCGGGATACGATAGGTCCCGAAAATGACATCGGGATCGACTTCCATGGTGAAATCTCCCCCCAAACCGCCAAGGTCCTCATCAAGGGCCTGGAGCCATATCACCCGCTCTTCGTCGAAGAACCCGTTGCCCCGGAAAACGTGGACGTGCTCGCCGATATAGCGCGAAGCACCCATATACCGATCGCTACCGGTGAACGCCTGTTCACCAAATGGGGGTTTCGAGAGGTGCTGGAAAAAGGCGCGGCCGGCATTCTTCAGCCCGACCTGTGCCACGCAGGCGGTCTGACCGAGGTGCGCCTCATTGCAGGTATGGCCGAGGCCTACTACGCCGCGATTGCCCCCCATAATCCAATGGGCCCCATCTCCCTTGCCTCCGGTATCCAACTGGCCGCTTCCATCCCCAACTTTCTGTGCCAAGAACAGGTTTCTCTTGGAGAGGGCTATCTAAAAACACCCTTCACCGTGGAAAACGGCTATATCCCGCTTCCAACGGCACCCGGCCTGGGAATCGAACTGGACGAGGAAGCACTTGCCGACAAGATCGGTCACGACTGGCGCAATCCCGAAACCTACGATGCCTACGACGGCTCCGTCGTCGACTGGTGATGACTTGAAGAACAGCGAACACAATGAACGGAACCTCCGTACATTCGGGGTCTATAAATCACAATCGTTCATATCGTTCAAACAACCGTACCATGTCAGTATCTGTTGGCGATCCGGCACCGCCCTTTTCCGGACCGACTCTCGACGGCCACCTCGGCCTTTCAGACTTCGCAGGCAAGAAACTTGCCGTTTACTTCTATCCGAAAGACAATACCCCGGGATGCACCAAGCAGGCGTGCAGCCTGCGTGACAGCTATGGTGAATTGAAATCGGCCGGCATCTCCATTGTCGGTATTTCGGGTGACTCACTGGACAGCCATCGGAAGTTTTCAGAGAAGTACACCCTTCCCTTCCCGCTCATTTCAGATCCCGACAAGAAGATTCACGAAGCCTTCGGTACATGGGGACTGAAAAAGAGATTTGGAAAAGAATACTTGGGAACGAAGCGACAGACCTTTCTCATCGACGAGTCGGGAATGATCGTTGACATTATCGGAAAGCCAAATACAAAGGATCACGGCCGGGAAGTCATGGAACGATTCGAAGCGCTTGATTAAGCCGGTTTCCATGCCGGGATTCGCCGCTGGAGATCGATACGGGCTGCGAGTAACCGTTCTGCTGGTCGCACTGACGGCGATCACCGGATGTAACAGCCTACCCCGGCAAAGAAATGCCGTTTTGCTGCGTGTGATCGACGGCGACAGTTTTCTCGTATCCTATGAGGGCAGCGAAGAACAGGTGCGCGCCATCGGGATCGATGCACCCGAAGGCTCCGCCGGAGCCATCGCATTGCGCCGGGAAAACAAAAGCGCCGAGCAGGTCGCCGTAGAAATTGAAATGGGACGTCTTGCCGCCGCATACGCCTCCTCGCTCCTGCCACCCGGCACCCCGGTGCTGCTCGTATTTGATCCTGCAAATGCGTCGGTAAACCATCGCGACCGATACGGACGGCTGCTTGCTTTTCTGTATGCTCCCGATGAAGATGAAAACACGTTTATAAACCTCCAGATGGTAGCCGACGGATATGCAGAAACGCTGACACGCTACCCTTTCGATCGGGAAATCAAATCAAGACTCGTACGGGCCGAGAAAACCGCCCGGCAAACTGCAGCAGGCGTTTGGGGTCTCCATCCCGAGGTCTTCAATTAGAGCCTGGTGTGAAAAGGCCCCGGCCCACACAATGCTGCCGGATCGGTAAATCCTCCATCTTTACCCCATATATCTATGCTTTTTAGCTCCGGTCGGGGCATGTTCAGCGAATCGGCCTATCTTTGCGTTCGTCCGTAGTCAATCACCCCGATTTCGCAAACCTGTATGCATGCAAGGATCCTTCTGATTTCGGTTTCGCTTCTTCTTGTTTCCATTGATTCACCTGCGCAGACCGGAAGAACGCCGGCACCCGCGAGGTCCGGCATGGTAGTGAGTGCGCATTACCTGGGATCCGGAGCGGGTTTGGAAGTTCTCGAAAAAGGCGGAAATGCCGTTGACGCTGCCATTGCGACCGCGTTTGCGCTCGCGGTTACCTACCCTTCCGCCGGTAACATCGGAGGTGGTGGATTTTTAATCTATCACGGCATCGATGGAGAGGTTACGGCCTTCAATTTCCGCGAAAAAGCACCCCTTTCGGCACACGAGCGGATGTTCCTCGATGATGCAGGCAACCTCCTCGACCGATCCAATCACCAGGGAGTACTGTCGGTTGGCGTCCCCGGAACGATCGCCGGCCTATGGATGGCGCATCAGCGTTTGGGCTCTCTTCCGTGGGCCGAGCTGGTTCAGCCGGCTATCGACCTTGCAGCGGAGGGATTTCCTTTTTCGTGGAACATGTTATCCTTTGCCCGAAGTTTGGCCGGTTCAAACGATCCGTTGTACAGAGGCACAAGAGAGGCTTTCCTGAAAGATGGAGAAACGCCGTATAAACCGGGACAGGTCTGGCGCCAACCCGATCTCGCGGAAACGCTGCGCCGCATTCGCGACGGCGGCCGAGACGGCTTTTATCGTGGTGAAACCGCGCGACTGGTGGCGGCTTTCATGCGTGACAACGGGGGCCTCATAACCGAGGAAGATTTTGCCGCCTACCAGGCGCAGGAGCTCGAGCCCGTCCACGGCACCTATCGTGGCCACGACATATACGCCATGTCTCCACCATCTTCAGGAGGCGTGGTCCTTGTCGAGATGCTCAATATTCTGGAAGGGTACGATCTGGCCGCTACCGGGCACAATTCGGCGCTTTATTTACATCTGCTAACCGAGGCAATGCGTCGTTCCTATGCCGACCGCGCCCGATACCTGGGAGATCCCGACTTCAATCCGCACATGCCCGTCGAACGGCTGACTTCGAAGTTGTACGCCGACTCGTTGAGGTTGTCAATAGACTGGTACCGCGCATCTACAAGCGATTCCGCGGCGTTCAATGCCGTCTTCTTGCCCGCGGAGAGCGAAGAGACCACGCATTTCTCGATTGTAGACGAGGACGGCAACGCCGTTTCCATGACGTATACCCTCGAGTACGGCTACGGCTCGCGTCTGGTCGCGCCCGGTACCGGTTTTCTGTTGAATAATGAAATGGGTGATTTCAATCCGGTGCCCGGCCTGACGACCTCTACAGGATTGATAGGCACCCGGCCAAACCTGGTCAAGCCGGAAAAACGAATGCTCTCGAGCATGACGCCTACGATCGTGGCACGCGACGGCAAACCGCTTCTTGTCATTGGCAGCCCGGGTGGGCGTACCATCATCAATACAGTGCTGCAAACCGTCCTGAATGTGATCGATTTCGGGATGAATGTCGGACAGGCTGTCGAGGCACCCCGCATGCACCATGGTTGGCTGCCGGATGCCACCTATATGGAGCGATGGGGCTTCTCTCCCGACACGCGCAGATTGTATGAGATCATGGGACACTCGGTCCGGTACCGTAATATGCAAGGCCAGGCCATGGGTATCTACATCGATCAGGACTCCGGCATCCTTTACGGAGCCGCTGATTCGAGAAGCTTCGACGCCCGGGCCGCGGGATACTAGAAAACGGTCGGGCTTTCGGCATAAGTTTGTTATTTACAACCTATCTGTCACTACGGTAATCGCACTTAAGTGTAATAATAACAGTGGGCCTATTTTTCAAGTCCGACAAACCACCAGAAGTCAATACCTGCATATGCCGTTATCCGCCATGTCGAACCGACTGCCTCTCGTCACCACCTGTACGCTGTTAGTCGGATTGATTGCTGCCGCACCAATGCGTGTCTTGGGACAGACCGCGCCAGGCGCGGATGCCACATCTTTGCCTGTGGTTTCCGTGCTCCCGACCGATGATTTTGAGATTATGGGAGGTGGCCACCGGTCCCCATGGCAACTTGCGGAGCCGTTTTACCTGCGTCCCCGCGACGGCAATACCGTTTCATACGAAACGACCCTTCGGCTTCTTTATTCGGATACCGGCCTCTATATACTCGTTGAGGCTACCGATAGCCTTCTCAATGCCACCTACCAGGACGATTATCTTCACCTTTGGGAAGAGGACGTGTTCGAGGCCTTCCTCTGGCCGGATGAGCGGTACACGATATATTTCGAGTACGAAATCTCCCCCCTCGGCTTCGAGCTGCCGCTGATCATCCCGAATTTTGATGACACATACCTGGGGTGGATTCCCTGGGAGTACGAAGGCGCTCGAAAAACCCGAAAAAAGGTGGTCATTCGTGGCGGCGAACCAGAATCGGAAGCTGCCATCGACGGGTGGTTTATGGAAATATTTATACCGTACGAATTGCTTCGGCCTCTCCAGAATGTACCGCCCACTCCAGGCTCGCGCTGGCGTGCCAATTTCTATCGGAACGATTACGACGGCGAATCGGTGTCGCGATGGGATTGGTCACGTACCGGTTCGTCGTATCATGAGTTCAGGAAATTCGGCGTACTCGTGTTTGAATAGGCAGGCACTGCACCGCCGGTGCGGGCCGGCAACTTGCCCTGCCGCTTAAACCGCCGTCTCCATTTGCTCGACCACTTCCAGTCTGAGACTGCGCAAAGTGCCCCTGACGATCACAGGCATCTGATCCTCCCCCTCCCCTGCCTCACTCGCTCTGCGATAGGCATTCCAGGCCACACCGCCGATTTCCTCGCGCAGCCTGGCGATCACGCGCTCATCTACTCTCGATCGCTCCCACTCGGATAATCCGGCATATAACGCTTCCAGCCTTTGTGACCGTTCCTCCGCCCGTTTCATTCGCTTGGCGTCGAGGGCCGCCCGACCATCTCCTTCCTTGATTTTCTTTCCAACCGAGACATTGCCCTGCCGAGGCCGGTAATCCTTTTCAAGCGCCTTTAGCGTAAATCCCGGCACGTTCCTGATGAGTCTTCCCGACTTGAGTTCGCTTTCCACAAAATCAAGTTTCTCCTTTACGTACGACTCATCGTGCTCGTCCAGCACACTCTTGACCTGGACGGCAGACAAGCCAAACGTACCAAGCCGGCGGGCAAGCGGATTGCTCTGCTGAAACATGTCCAGCGTGGCCGATCCGTTGCCTTTCTTCTTCTTCTGTGCGATCGGCAGAGCATTCCGATCAATCCCGTCGAATGCCGGATTGTCCAAGATTTTAAAGCGCATGGCCACCACACGGCGCTTCCTACGCCTGTATTCGACCGTAACCTTGATATCGGAGTGCTTGCTGACCTCCTTGATGGCCGGCTTTAACACCCACTGCGAAAACGACTTGAATGCTGCGTATTGCTCGGCTTCTACGCCGAGCAGTTTCCTCCACGTCTCAAGATCTATCCATCCGGTAGTACCCACATTGCGAAAACGAACACAGTTCTCATACAGTGCCAGCGCATAACCGCTTCTGAATCGTCGCTGGATGCTCAGGTTGATTCGGGCATAGATTTCTGGGGAGTATAACCTCCGTCTGAGCACAGGACTTATCGAATAGGTGAAATGTGAACTGCCCTTCTTTATAACCGCCTGGGCAAGCATAGGACTGGCACCCCACTCCTCCTTTCCTGCCTCATCAAGTACATTCCACTCTATAACAATGCGCATGAGTCCACGCAAAGAATCCTTGAGTACCTTGATGTTCTTGCTGTCGAATCCCGCGATCTCTGCCAGATCCCTGATCCTTATCTGGTACTCATCCTTTGTAGGTAATTCATTGTAAGCATTGAGAATAAGAATATTCGCCACCTTTCGTTGAAGCAACGTCAGCTTTCCATGCGTGTGCACCGCACCGACGTGCTTCTTAAGCTCGCGCCTGTTCTCGACTAGCAGAGACATGCCCGTATAATTGCGGGTTAATCATTTCAATCGGCTCGCCGCGAATATATGCCGTTAGGCACAGGAGTAACACCCCACATCTCTATGCCTTTGTGTTTGTGGTGCAGCACGGTACTCGGAAATGAAATGCGCTCCCCACGTTTCTATGCCATCACATCAACGATTCCCCACGCATCTATGCTTCAATGTGGAGACAGAAGCCGTTTATGCACACAATCCCCACGCACCTATACCTTTCAACCGCAAAAATTGATCATTCCTGCCCCACATCCCTATGTTTATGAAGATAACATGAAGAAACACACACATGACCCATATTTCTATGCCCAAAGTGTTGGCCACCTCCTTAGTCACCCATATCTCTATGCTTTTAATACACAACCAGACATGGCATTCACCCACATCTCTATGCTTCTTTCATCATTTAAAGAATCTCACCAGAAAGCGAGCACCCCACATTTCCTTGCTTTTTCCCCACATACCCGTGCTTTTGCTCCCATATTTCTATGCCTTTCACCCCACAAACACTTGCCCACCACCCCAAACCGTTATGCCTTTACCCAATGCAAATCTATTAATTCTAATGTGTACCAAATCGCCAAACGGTTTTAAACATGATTAAACAAAAACACAAACACTACCCCACATATCTGTTCCTTCATTCGTCGTCGTCGTTTCTTTTCCACTTGTTGAACAACCGGTTTTGCTACTCCTTTCTGTTTCGGCTGTAATGCTGATCCCCTCCTGGTACGCGCCTTGAACGCAAACGGTCGTCACCGTATAGGATATGCTCCCCGCATGATGATACCACGGAAATGCCACGATGCACCTCCCTCTCAGAACTCAGAAGGAAATACAGAAACCTTCCATACATTCAGTTTTATCGGTCCGAATGCATTCGACATTTTTGATTGTTCTGTCGGCTGCGTTCTTCCATTCGGATACACGCCGATTGCATTGATCATTCAAGCTCGGTTCGTCACCGCGAAACTGAAAGAAATGTATGAATGTGTTAGTGTGCATACCAGGCCTGTAGACGTCTTGCATCGGCCTGGTAAATAGACACGTGAAAGTAGAAGTAACGGAGTGGCTTCGAATCGACAATGTCAACGAACAACAGGGCACAGAGATGCATGAGATTCGATCTAACAAACGACAAGCAATAAAGGCAGCCTCCCACCCATGTCAAGGGTCGCTTCCGTTAAATCGGAAATGAGAACCAATCACGTGATATTGAGATTCGGTGCTAATGGTCGTAGTGGTATGGGTACTACTACCGATCATACAGTATGTATAGCTATTATTCATAGTATGAATCGTATGAACCATCGTAGTTATATGTGTATCATGGGTAGATATAGTTATAGGTATAAGAGTGGTATAATGAATAGTAAGGTTATGAGTGGTAGAGGAGATAAGCGTCAATTTGCGTATTATGCGGTATAGGTGGTATAATCGGTATGGTGGTAAATAGCGGTAGTACCGATCGTATCTGTGCACCTAATAGAGGAGGTTGTACCGAAAGAAAAGGCATGTTTGTATTTGTATTTGCCAATCAGAAAGGGGGTGTCGGCAAGACGACATCGTGCGTGTCAATCGGTGCTGCGCTTGCGAGGAAAGGCCGGCGCGTGCTGTTACTGGACAACGATCCGCAGGGTCATATCGGAAAGAGTCTTGGGATGAACGGTGTGCGCGAAGGAGGGACGGCAGCCCTGTACATGGACAAGAAGGCGCGGGTCGAATCGGTAGTAGAGGAGCTGCAAGGAAGAGGGAAGGAGAATATTACAGTTGTGGCTTCTACGTCCCGTTTGGCTGAGGCGGAGAGGGATGCTGCAAATGATCTAAGTGGCGGGCTATACCGATTGGGTGACAGGGGTAAAGAGTTTTTGGCACTGGAGAGAGACGTGATCATTATTGATTGTCCGCCAAATCTCGGCGCGCTTGCACTGAATGCATTCGTTCTGGCAACGGAATTAAAGTCGTTTGGATGGAAGGGTGGGATCGTGGTGCCGGTAGCAATGGGCATGCTGGATGTGGATGGTCTTGGTCGGTTGCAGGAATCCGTAGATGCCTTGCAATCAAGGGGGCTGGCTCCGGGTATTCTGGCGCTATTGCCGACTATGTGCGAATCGCAAACGTTAATTACACGCGATGTGATGAGCGTGCTGGAGGGGCGATACGGCGACAGAGTGACGCATCCGGTAAGGAAGTCGATTCGTTTTCGAGAGGCACCCGCGGTGGGGGAGACGATTTTGGAATATGATCCTGACGGAAACGGTGCGGCCGACTACAAGGCGGTCGCTGAAGAGCTAATCAGGCTGGCAGAGAAAGATGGCTAAAAGAAGACGAGCAAGCGTACGGGAAGCACTGGAAGCCGCAACCGGTCGTACCATGGTGCCTGTATCCGGTCGGGTCCCGGGTGGTGGCGATGCAGTTGGAAACGAGACGGGTGACGGTGAAACAGCACTTCCGGAGACGATGAAAGAGCAAAAGGAGCGAAACGAAGGAAAACCACCAATAGGGGGCGACAAAAAACGACCGGCCGGCAAAAAGAGATCTACGCCTCGTAAGAGGACGCCAAAGGGCCACAAGAAGACGTCTACCGGTTATTTGAAAACAACGGGTCAGGAAATTGTTCGGTTGACGTTGCATCTCACGCCCGATCAGAAGAAGAAGCTTAAGATTAAATCACTCCAGGCGGGTTTCGACAACACGAGTGCATTTATTGTAGATGCACTCAAACTCTAGTGGTTTTCCGTTTCCGGATTGAACAAGTGGATTTGCATACCGCTTGGCGGCGGTTTGCAAGACTACTTGACGCCAAATCGTGACGCATTGAAAATGACCGTATACATTCTCGACGCGCTCGCTCTCGCGTACCGAGCACATTTTGCTTTTATCAACCGACCGAGAATCACTTCGTCTGGTCAAAACACGTCCGCGTCTTTCGGATTTACAACTACGCTTCTGCGGCTGATCAAGGAATTCGACATCGAACATATCGTATGCGTGTTCGATGTCATGGGGGAGGAGGCGGCTACTTTCAGGGACGATTTGTTTGACGACTATAAGGCACATCGCGAACCGCCTCCCGAAGGCCTGACGGAGAATTTGCCGTTTATTAAGGAAATCCTGGAGGAGCTGGGCATTCCGATTCTGGAGGTCCAGGGATTCGAAGCCGATGATGTGATTGCCACACTGGCTACACAGGCTGCACAAAGTGGAAATGATGCGGTGATCGTGTCGGCAGATAAAGACTTTTTACAGTTACTCGACAACCATATATCTATGCTCAAACCGTCCAGAAAAAACGGTGAGGGCTTCGAAAGAATCGATGATAAAGCATTTGTCGAGCGCTTCGAATTGAAACCAAAGCAGTTTATTGATGTGCAGGCACTCATGGGTGACAAGGTCGATAACGTTCCTGGTGTGACGGGAATTGGGGAAAAGACCGCCTTGAAACTCGTGCGCGAGTACGGAGACGTCGAAACCCTTATTGAAAAGTCGGACACCGTTTCGGGAAAGCGCGCACGGGAAGGACTGCAGAAAGAGGCCGACAATGCACGCCTGAGCAAAGAGCTGGTCACACTGGTTACCAATGTGGATATAATCCTGGATTGGGATATGGCCCACCGGGAGGATCCGGATTGGCTGCAGCTTGAGGAGACGTTCCGGCGGCTCGAATTTCGCACACTATTGGAGCGTGTATGGTCAGATCGGGGAATTGAGAAAGCGCTCAAGACCAAAAGCGAGGCGCATAACCCGAATGATTACGCTCCACACTGCATTGTCCGATCCACCGACGCGCTCGAAAAATGGACAGGGGAGTGGAGCGCCGGCCGGCGTTTCGCCGTGGAAACGGTGTTGTCGGCCGTCGATCTTCATCGGTCACTTGCAGGAATAGCTTTGTGGGGCATGCAGGGCGACATCGCCTATGTACCGCTTCCCTTGCCGGATGGAACATCAACAAAGAAGGCGCTGTCCGTTCTGGGTCCCTGGGTGCGGGACAAAGAGATGGTGAGCAGGCGGGCCAAGGAAGATATGCTGGCGCTCGAAGAGGCCGGGCTCACGGAACGACCACGGCCGATCGATATTACGGTTGCCCACTATTTGCTTGCTCCGGAACAACGCCATGACCTCGACTTGTTGGCCGACGCCTACCTGTCCGTGTCGATTGATGCCCCACCGGACGAAAGGAAGGTAGACGTACGGTCGGTAGCCACGGAGGATCTGGCGCGTGATGCAAGTCTCCGTGTGCAGATTGCCGGCAGACTGGCAGAGCCCCTTATCAGAGAGTTGGACAAACACAATCTCGAAAAAGTAGCGACGACCATTGAATGGCCGTTGATCCAGGTGCTGGCGGACATGGAGAAGCGAGGTGTGACGCTCGATCTGGACGTGCTGGAAGAGATCGGCGGAGAGTTACAGGGTTTACTGCATGACCTCGAAGAAAAAATTTACAGTGCCGCCGGACGAGCGTTCAATATCGGCTCACCCCAACAACTGGCCGACGTGCTCTATGACGAACTGGGCTTGCCGGTGAGGGCAAAAACCGGAACAGGAAAGCCTTCCACTCGTGAGTCGGTGCTTCAGGAATTGGCCACCGAGCATGAATTGCCCGGGCTGATTCTCGATTGGCGTCGCGCAGCGAAGTTGAAGAGCACGTATGTAGATGCGCTGGGTGAATTGGTCGATCCGCAAACCAACCGTATTCATACGCAACTGAATCAGACGGTTACGGCTACCGGAAGACTCTCGTCTTCCAACCCGAATCTGCAAAACATCCCGGTCCGTCGCGAGCAGGGCCGACAACTGCGAAAAGTGTTTATTCCCCGGCAGGGCTGGAAGATGATGTCGGCGGACTATGTGCAAATCGAACTGCGAATTCTCGCCTCGATGAGTGAGGACGAGGCACTGATTGGCGCATTCAAAGGAGGAAGAGACATCCACAGCGAAACGGCCGCACGTTTATTCGATATTGCCCCTGAAGATGTCACGCGGGAGCAGCGCAGCAAAGCGAAGGAGGTCAACTATGGTATCCCGTACGGCATTTCGGCTTTCGGTTTGGCGCAACGTCTCCGCATCCCACGGGAAGAAGCCGAATCCCTGATTGATGCCCACCGCAAGCTCTATCCCGGTGTATGGTCGTTCCTTTCCAGACAGGTGGAGAGGGCGCGTGAGAATGGCTTTGCGGAAACCCTGCTCGGGCGACGGCGCTATCTGCCGCGCATCAAGGCCAGGAATCGCATGGAACGAATGGCGGCCGAACGAATTGCGGTGAACATGCCCATTCAGGGATCCCAGGCCGACATGATCAAGCTTGCAATGATTCGCATTCACCGGGAAATCGAGGCAAACGACCTGGAGGCCCAACTATTGTTGCAGGTGCATGATGAACTAGTACTTGAACTGCCGCCGGCTGAAGTGGATGAGGTGGAGGAGTTGGTGCGAACCGGAATGATCGAAGCCCTCGCGCTGAACGTACCCGTGGAAGTCGACATTCACGTCGGTCCGAACTGGCTCGAGGCGCATTGATGCGCCGGAAAGTGTCGAGGGACTTGTTCGTCGGTGCATAAGCTGCGGAAATGTGATGCAACGCCAGGTGCGTGACACCACTTACTCGTGACAGCACCTACTCGTGAATTTCTCTCTCCACCTCTACCTCTTCATCGGTGGCGACGAGCGTAACGTCGGCGATGGTATCCTCGTTGCCGAGGTTGATAAGGCGCACACCCTGTGTATTACGCCCATACCGACTTATACCTGACACGGACAGGCGAATCATAATGCCATGGGTGGTGATAATCATCAGGTCGTTTTCCTCGGTCACACCGCGGATTCCCACCAGACTTCCCGTCCGATCGGTTGTCTTTTGCGTGATGACACCCTTACCACCCCGCGCCTGCACCGGATACTCGGAGATACTCGTACGTTTGCCTGCACCGTGCTTGCTGATTGTCAGTATGTCAAACTCCTCATCTTTGTGTTGCACGACCATCCCAATGAGATAATGCGACTCCGGTAGCCGCATACCGCGCACGCCGAGGGTATTTCGTCCCATGGCGCGCACGTCCGTCTCGTGAAAACGAATCGCCAAACCTTCCGACGATGCCAGTATGATGTCAGCCTTTCCGTCGGTAAGTACCGCGCGCAGCAACTTGTCGTCATCGTTTACCGCAATTGCGATAATTCCGTCTACCCGCGGACGGCTGAAAGCGGAGAGTACCGTCTTTTTCACCAGGCCTTTTTGGGAGGCCATCACGACGAAGTGGCGGTTTGTAAATGCGGGATCTTCAAAATCTTTTTTGCTCACGGCAAGGACAGTCCGTACGGAGTCGTCCTGCGGGAGCTGGATCAGGTTGCGTATGGAACGCCCCTTGGCCGTACGCGCACCCTCCGGAATGCGGAAGACGCGAAGCCAGTAGCACTTTCCGCGGTCCGTAAAAAAGAGCAAATAATCATGCGCAGAACAATGGTAGAGTTGCTCTACATAGTCCTCGTCGCGCGTGCTGGCACCTCTGAGACCCCTGCCGCCGCGGCCCTGGGCCCGGTATTCGCCTACAGGAGTTCGCTTGATCAGCCCCTCGTGGCTGATCGTTACAATCATGGACTCATCTTCTATAAGGTCCTCAAGATTGATCTCGTCGCCGCCGGTGTAATCGATCCTGGTGCGTCTGTCGTCGTTGTACCGCTCTTTGATATCGACCAGTTCATCCCGGATGATCTGCATCCGCAACTCTCTGCGCGCAAGGATCTCCTTAAGACGATCGATCTCGATAAGCACGTCCCGGTATTCTTTTTCAATCTTCTCCCTTTCCAGGCCGGTCAGTCTGGCCAGGCGCAAATCGAGAATCGCCTTGGCCTGAATTTCCGATAGCGAGAAAAGCGAGCCCTCGTCGAGCGGCAGTTCGAAACGCCGCCGCATTTCAGGAGACAATTCAGATGGTATGACGCCGTTTTCGAGGTTCTTTTGCGCCGTTTCAACATCGGGCGAGTAGCGGATGATCGATATGACGGCGTCGAGGTGATCGAGTGCAATGACAAGGCCCGCGAGTATGTGTGCGCGCTCCTCGGCCTTCCGGAGGTCGAATGTCGTGCGGCGCGTAACCACATTGTGGCGATGATTCACATAGTGCGCGATCACCTCCTTCAGGTTCAGAAGGCGCGGTCGCCCGTCCACGAGCGCAACCATGTTCACACCGAAGGTTTGCTGAAGCTGTGAATACTTGTACAGCTGGTTCTGGACGATCATCGGGATCGCATCCCGCTTCAGCTCGACCACGATCCGCATGCCGTCTCGATCGGATTCGTCCCGCAGATCGTGGATACCATCGATTCGCTTGTCACGGATCAAACCCGCAATTTTCTCCATCAGACTACTCTTGTTGACCTGATAGGGAATTTCCGTGATAATCAGCGCCTGCCGGCCGTGGACCTCTTCTTCGTGAATACGGGCACGCATCACGACGCGGCCGCGTCCTGTATGGTATGCTTCCCGGATGCCCGTATACCCGTATATAGTACCACCCGTCGGGAAGTCCGGAGCCGGAATCGACTGGGTCAGATCTTCAATTGTGAGGTCCGGGTTCTCGATATAGGCCAGTACGCCGTCGATAACTTCACCCAGGTTGTGCGGCGGTATGTTCGTGGCCATACCGACAGCGATACCGCTTGCACCGTTCATCAACAAGTTCGGCACCGCTGCAGGAAGGACGATCGGTTCCTCGAGCGACTCGTCGAAGTTCGGCACCTGATCGACGGTCTCTTTGTTGATATCGCGCAGCAATTCCTGCGCAATCCGTGCCATTCGGGCTTCCGTATACCGCATTGCCGCGGCGGAATCACCGTCAATCGAGCCGAAGTTGCCCTGCCCGTCTACCAACGGATACCGCAGGTTGAAACCCTGCGCCATCCGAACCATGGCGTCGTACACGGCGGAGTCTCCGTGAGGATGGTACTTGCCGAGTACATCTCCCACAACGCGGGCACATTTGCGAAACGAGCTGCCGGCCGTCAAACCCAGGTCACTCATGCCGTACAATACCCGGCGTTGTACCGGCTTCAGACCGTCACGCACATCAGGCAAGGCACGGCTGACGATGACCGACATCGAATAGTCGATGTATGCAGACCGCATCTCATCGGATATGTCGATGGGGATTATTCGTTGCTCCGGTAATTCAGCCATGAAATACGACTCAGATGTGGCAAAAATGCGGGGGAATCCGCTTCATATATCTTGGAAAAATACAAAAATTGTCGCTGACAGACATGGAAAACCGGTTATCTTATAAGGTTGTATAAAGCCCGAGTCCGACATGTTGATCGCCACCTGGAACATCAATTCCATCCGCGCCAGAGAAGAACGGTTGCTGGCATTTCTGCAGCGACATGACCCGGACGTCGTTTGCTTGCAGGAACTCAAAGCGGAGACGGAAAGATTTCCTTATGCGGCACTCGATGAGGCCGGTTATTACTGTGCGGTTTATGGACAGAAGACGTACAACGGCGTAGCCATCGTCTCACGCGAGAAGCCGGAAGATGTGGAATCGGGTTGGCCGGATGGACCCTACGATATGCAAGCACGGCTGATCTCCGCAACCATTGGCGGGGTTCGTCTGGTTTGCATATACGTACCCAACGGCAAGACGGTGGAGTCGGATGCCTATGCGTATAAGCTCGAATGGCTGCAGCGGCTTAAGGGCTATCTAGATCGTCCAGAGCAATCCGGTCTCCCCCTGATCGTCTGCGGCGATTACAACATTGCGCCACGGGACGAGGACATTGCGTTCCCCGAGCGATGGCAGAACACGGTTCTTACACATGAGGAGGTGCGCGAGAGGTTTGACGGATTATTGCAGCGGGGACTGGTTGATGTCGTACGGTTGAAGAATGATCCGCCCGGGCCGTTTTCGTGGTGGGACTACCGGCGGTTGGCATTTCCCAAAGGTGACGGAGTTAGAATCGACCACATTCTTGCCACACCTGAACTTGGAGAGGGGTGCTCAGCGGCATGGGTAGACCGCGACGAGCGCAAAGGAAGCAAGCCTTCGGACCACGCACCGGTGATGGCGCGGTTCGATCGATAGCGTAAACAAGCCCTAGTCGAACAGGGTAGCGTCCGCGCCGGGAGAGCGGTGTTCGAGCACCTTGTCGATGACGAACTCCTCTTTCACGCCCCACTCACTTTTCCATCGGGTGGTTCGCAAGCGCACAAGAAACCGGTCGAGAGACGAGATGGAAAGTGAGCCGGCGGCTACACGCTCCAGAAAGGAAGTGTCCGACATCGTGACGTTCAGGGCGTTCTCCCCATTATTGAAGCGCCAGCGTTTCTGTCCGCCAAAATGAACGGTCTCGGGCGCAAGTACGACGTTCGAGACGTCGATTTCCGGGCTGTTTCTTTCGATATCCGGAGGATCAAAATATGCCAGCCGATCCTTGTCGAATTTGATGCCCTTGGCTGCCATACGCGTGATTCCATCCCGTTCCAGCGGCTGGAGCGTGCCGTAGGCATACTGGCGGATGCGGTGATTGTTGTACAAATGGGGAATGCGACGGTCAACGACAACCGATTCACCGTCTTCGAAAATTACGCACGTTCCCTCGTTGTTTTCCCGCTCTCGCGAAAACGGCCGCAAAGCGACCAGATCGATGAAGCCCATGAGCCCGTCCGGTCCGATGATCAAATCGATGAGGTCCTGAAGGATTCGCTTTCCGTCGGGCGTGAATAGATTTACCAGGGCCGGATCGAGGTTCTCTACCAGTGCAAGAGATACATGGCTGCCGCTTTTTACATCCTGAATGTTCAGGGACAGGGAAGAAGGATAGGCGTTCACAAGCTCGTGAGCACGTGTGAACAGATCGTTGAGCGACAGCATAGCCGGAGCAAGATCGCTGATCCGCATCGATCCGGTTTCGGTTGCCGGCCCGAGAAAACGTATGTCGAAGTGGCAAGACCAGGCCATGGTCCGTTCTTAGGCTCAAATAAGTGCGGTCACAAGGTACAAACTCCGCTGAAGACTCCGGCATCGTGTGATAGCGGAGTCAAGCGCAAACGCAACTTTGAGACACTCGTCGGCAGGTGGCCGCGTGACCATCTGAGCGAAATCCAGTGCCTGCACTATGCCGTATCGCCGTCGCGGCGGTCTATAGTGCGCGACTAAAATGGTTGTCCGATGCTCGTAGTCAGAAACTCCATGTACGCTCGCATCTGTTTCAGCCGTTCGGCGACCACCGGCAGAAACGCCGGCCCAAGATATTCCTCCTTGTCCAGTTTCGAATAGCCAAAAATATCCTTGCGCTTCAGTTCTTCAATCATCGGATGCTCCGGATCGAACCCCTTTGGCGCCCGCTTCAGCCGGTCTCCCGCCTGATTAAAGGTCGAGGCGAACGGCACTGCAGATAGAATTTCTTCCCATGAATCCGGATTTTCCGCGATAGCGTTGCGTATTAAACGCAGCGACTTACTGTCAGGGCGCCAGACCCCGCCGCCGACAAACACATTATTCGGTTCGATGTGAATGTAGAATCCGGGGGCATGCGCATCTTTACCGGAGCTGTGACGAAACTGAAGCGCCGCATGGGTTTTATACGGTGTCTTGTCCTTTGAAAACCGGATGTCGCGATAGATTCGGAACAGCGACCCACCGCTTGCCTTCGGAATGGCCAGAAACTCCGGGCTGATTTCTGCAAGAGCCGGCGCAAAGTCAGCCGTGAACTGTAACAGCGGATCCTTGACGTCCTGCTCGTACCGCCTTTTATTGGCCTTAAACCAGTCCCTGTTGTTGTTTTCTTTTAGTTCGGACAGAAAATCAAATAGTGCCTGCGTGACATAAGGATTCATTCAGCACCTCCAATCTTAGCGTGAACGTTTGTCGCGAGCATCCGGAATAGCGGGATTGACAGGGCAGGTGGCCGATGGCGGAAGATTCAAGCCCCGAGTACGCGTCCAGTACATTCCAGCGGAAAAATATGTGTAAAACATGTTAGATTGCAAAGTTGATCCATGCTTCGAGCACCATTTTTTCGTGAATGCAGCAAACAAGCTGCGGACCGCTGTTTCTGCAACGAAAGCGTGTAACGTTTTCGTTCGCGGATCTTCACATAACTGTGTATTCTTTGTCGGCATACCGATCCAATGGAATCACTACTTCTTATTCCCGATATCAGCGGATTTACGCGATTTGTCAACGAAACGGAGGTTACCCATAGCCGCCACATCATCGCGGAACTGCTCGAGTTGATTATCGACGCTGACCAACTGGGCCTTACGGTAGGCGAAATAGAAGGGGACGCCGTGTTGTTTTACAGTGAGGACGGTGTACCGGCAGTCGATGAGTTGATCACCCAGTCGCGGGAGACCTTCTTGCGGTTCCACGCGCATTTGAAGGAGTATGAAGTACGGCGGCTCTGTCAGTGCGGTGCATGTACGACGGCAAGCAAACTGACACTCAAATTCATCGCACACAGGGGCCCCGTTGATTTTATCCGGATTAAAAACTTCAAAAAGCCGCACGGCGTCGACACCATTCTCGCGCACAAACTTCTTAAAAATTCAGTGGATGGTCGCGAGTACCTGCTCTTGACGGAGCCGTTTTTTTCGGCAGAAAGGGATCAAGGCGCCGTCACGCTCCCTGAATGGGTGACACTGAGCGAAGGAAAATCGGCCTACCAAGACGTGGGGGAGGTCGCTTACCGGTTCGTATCACTCGAGGCGCTTCACGCCGAGGTACCGGATCCTGCACCGCCCAGCCTGTTCGAGCGCACGAACCGGCCGCTGATAGAGGAGACGCGGGTTCCCGTGTCGCCTGCAGCGATGTACGAACTGGTGTCCCGTCTCGATCTCCGACCAATCTGGACGGAGGGGATCGATGAATTCGAATTCGAGGAAGATCGGGTGACCAGGGTAGGCACCCGCCACCGGTGCCTCGTGCAGGGGCAGACGATCGATTTCGAAACCACGACCGCGGATTTCGAAGGAGACCGGCTCGTCTACGGCGAGGTGGTCCGGGAAAATCCGCTTGTGGATCGATTTGCGCTATTCTGGCTGATCGACGAAGACAATGGCGGCAGCCGTGTGCGACTCGAATTGCACTATCATCCGAAGCGGTTCCCGAGAAACGCGCTTTCGCCGCTTTTCAGACTGGTTGGGCGAAGGATAGCCAGAAAGGTCATCGAACAGCTTTCCGCCGCCGTCGCCAAAATGGCCTAGCCAGCAAACTCCTCCTGCCATTCTTCCACCAATTCGGCTACGATCCGGGCGGCGCCCGAGACGCCGGATTGCGCAGCCACAGAGAGGGTCTCGCAGAAGTCGAAAGAGCTGCCGACGACCGTAACCAGGGCAGCGCGCGGCGCCCTGCCGTGAACCGCTTTGGTATATGCAAGGAGGGCTCCGGGCGTACAGTCGTGACTTCGGGCGATCTCATCCACCCTCGGTTCGATCCACTGCATCGCTACGTCTCCCGGCTCTCCGACCACAGATGCGTCGATAAACACGACGAGACTGCTTTCGCTGATGGCCTCGGAGAACTCCAGATCGAGCTGAGGCTCACGCATCGACATAAAGGACGTTTCTACACGTTGCGACGTTCGGTCCAACACTGCGAAGGATACACCGTCGTCCCCCCGAAGGGAATTTCCGTATGCGATGACAAGCGGTCTCATCGTTCACTCCGACTCGCTATGAACAGGTCTCGTCCACCACTTCTCCATCCTCACTTATCAGTTGCACATGCAGCGGCATCTGTCCGTACGCGTGCGTCGAACAACTCAGGCAGGGATCGAATGTCCGGATTACTGCTTCAACACGGTTCAGCATGCCTTCCTTGATCTTCTTCCCTTTGACGAACTGCTTCGCCACCTGCAACACCCCTTTATTCATCGCCAGGTTGTTATGTCCGGTGGCGATAATCAGGTTCATCCACTTGATCAGGCCGTTCTGGTCAATCTTGTAGTGGTGAAAGAGTGTACCGCGTGGCGCCTCGGAGCATCCAACGCCTTCCAGCCGGTTGGGCTCGGCCCATGCCCTGACATGGGTGTTCAGAATGTTCGGATCATCCAGCAACTCATCGATTTTTTCGATGCAGTGGAGCAACTCGATAAGGCGAGCATAATGGTATTGGAACGAGCTAAGTACCGCACCGCGCTGCAGCATCCTGAATTCCGCCCATTCCTCATCCGCCAGCGGGGTGCCGACACGCGACACGATGTTCATTCTGGCAAGAGGCCCGACACGATAGATGCCTTCCGGATACCCTTTCGGACGGTAGTACGGAGATTTGAGGTACGAATCGGGTTCGACCGCCTCGCCTATGTAATCCCGGTAGTCGGACGGGTCCAGCTGATCGGCCACGATCTCACCAACGGCATCGACAATCCGAAGCTTGCCGTCGTAGAGTGCGAGTTCACCTTCCGGGGTTACCTGACCCATGAACATGGACGGGAAGTTGGCGAAGGTGCGGATCTCGTCTTCAAAGGAGCCAAAAACGTTCTTGTACCAGTCCAGCGTCCTGCGGGCCTGCTCCAGCGCTTCCGGAATACCTGCCTTGATGGAAGCATGGTCCTCCTCGGAAAGCGGCGAACTGACGCCTCCTGGTACGGTCCAGGCGGGGTGAATTTTCTTTCCACCAAGAATCCGGATAATCTCCTGCCCGAACTTGCGCAGCATAATCCCGTCTCGTGCCAGGTCGGGATGCTTTTTGAGCATGCCCAGAATGTTGCGCTTGGCCGGATCCGAATCGAATCCGAGCACAAAATCCGGCGCGGAAAGGTGGAAGAAACTCAACGCGTGCGACTGGGCGACCTGCGCCAGATTCAGCATCCTGCGGAGGTTGGCAGCCGTTTCGGGAATTGCAACGGCCAGTAGGGCGTCACATGCCTTGGATGATGAGATCAGGTGACTGACCGGGCAGATCCCACAAATCCGCGCCGTGAGCGAAGGCATTTCGCGGAAAGAGCGGCCTTCCGTGAACTTCTCGAATCCACGAAACTGCGTCACGTGAAAGCGCGCATCCCGGACGACGCCCTTGTCATCCAGTTGAATCGTGATCTTGCTATGTCCCTCGATACGGGTAATCGGGTCTATCGTGATCGTTTTACTCATCTCTATTCAGTCGCGACAGGGTGGATCTGAAAACAGGGGAGCGGATCAGGCGCCGAAACGCGAGATGCCCCTTACATCCGGCGTACGTCCGTTGAGCAGTTCGGACAATACATGATGGATGGCGTCGGCGGGCGGCGGACAGCCGGGGAGAAAAATGTCGACGTCCACTACGTGGTGGATCGGTTTTGAACGCTTCAACAAAGGTGGCACCACCTGGTCGGGTGCCGTTTTGTTGATGTCTGAGTTTTCGACGTAGGCCCGATTTTCGAGGTCCTCGATCCTGTAGTAATTTCGCATACCCGGGACGTTGGATGTCACGGCACAATCTCCCAGTGAAATTAGGAGTTTCGTGCGGGCGCGGATCTTCTCGATTTTCTGAAGATCGTCCTCGTTGCTCACGGCACCTTCCACAAGTGTCACGTCGACGTTCTCGGGGAAGTCTTTCAAATCGACAATGGGGCTATATACAACATCGATCATATCGGCAATGTCGATCAGCCGTTCATCCAGATCGAGAAACGACATATGGCATCCGGAGCATCCGTCCAGCCAAGCCGTTGCGAGTCGTACCTTGCTCATGGGGCAACCGGTCTTGCTATTGGTTGAAAATCAGTTTACGCCCGTCCATCAGACCTCGTCGGACTCGTCCCGCATTAATTGCAGGTACGGGAGGAAGTCCTTCTTCTTGCGCATCTCGGCGACCGAGCTGCGTTTTTCGTAAAGGGCGCCGGTAGGGCACACCCGGACACACTTGCCGCAACTGGTGCAGCTTTCAGATTTGCCCCACAGGTCGTGCAGATCCGCCACGATGCGCGCATCTACACCGCGACCCATTACGTCCCAGGTGTGGGCGCCTTCAATTTCGTCACATACGCGCACGCAACGCGTGCAGAGAATACAGCGATTGTGGTCGAGACCGAAGCTCGGATGGCTTGCGTCGACCGGCAACCGGGGGTGCCTGTACGGGACGCTGACGTGGGTCATGCCGAGATCCGTTGCCAAACGCTGAAGTTCGCAATGTCCGTTTGAAACGCAGACCGCGCATACGTGGTTGCGCTCCGAAAACAGCAATTCGAGCACAGAGCGCCGGTGATGGGCCAGCCGCTCGGACTGCGTGACGACCTCAATCCCTTCGGAGACGTAGGTCATGCATGCCGGATGCAGCTTGTTCGAACCTTTGATCTCGACCATGCACAGCCGGCATCCGCCGATCGATGATACACCGTCGAGGTAGCAGAGGGTCGGGATATCGATGCCGTTCTGGCGTGCCAGTTCGAGAATGGTTTCATCCTCTCTGGCTCCGATATCCTGGCCGTCAATTTTGAGGGTTTTAATGCGCGATGTGCGCCCTTTCATCATCATGACGCTTCTTGCACGGTTTCGGGTTCTGCGGAACCGTTGTGATCGACCAGACGGTCGAGGTATTCATTTCTGAAGTAGCGCAGCGTGCTGCGCACCGGATTGGGAGCGGTCATACCGAGCCCGCAAAGGCTCATGCTGCTGACGACCGTACAAAGTTCTTCAAGCAAGGCGAGGTCTTTGGAAGAGGCCTCTCCTTCATAGATGCGGTCGAGCAGCTCGTGCATCTGAACGGTGCCGACGCGACAGGGAACGCATCTTCCGCACGATTCGGACATGCAGAATTCCATGAAATAGCGGGCCACGTCGACCATGCTGTTGGTGTCGTCCATGACAATCATGCCGCCGGATCCCATGATGGATCCAAGCTCCTGCAGCGAATTGTAGCCCACGCCGGCTTCGAAATGCTCGGTCGGGATGCATCCACCGGAGGGGCCACCCGTCTGAACCGCCTTGATCGGTCTGCCACCTGGAACGCCGCCGGCGATATCGTTGACGATTTCAGACAGTGTCATGCCCATCGGGACTTCGATCAGGCCCGTATTTTCAACATTACCGGCCAGCGCGAACACCTTCGTTCCCTTGCTCTTATCGGTTCCGATCCGGGAAAACCAGTCTGCACCGTTCTGCAGAATGGGAACGATGTTGGCGAAGGTTTCGACGTTGTTGATGAGTGTCGGCTCACCCCAGAGGCCGAATTCAGCCGGGTAGGGGGGACGTGGACGCGGTTGACCCCGCCGGCCTTCGATCGATGCGATCAGCGCGGTTTCCTCTCCGCATACGAATGCGCCGGCACCGAGGCGAATTTCGACCATAAAATCGACCGTGGTACCGCATATGCCGGTGCCCAGCACACCGAAGCGCTTTGCCTGGTTAATGGCTTTCTTCAGACGTGCAATGGCAAGCGGATACTCCCCTCGAACGTAGATATAGCCTTTTGTAGCACCGACGGCAAAACCGGCAAGGGCCATCCCCTCGAGCACCCGGTGCGGATCACTCTCTAAGACACTGCGATCCATGAAGGCTCCGGGGTCACCCTCATCGGCATTGCAGATCACATACTTGGTCTTGACGGCCTCCGACTTTGCAACGGTTGTCCATTTCAATCCCGTAGGATAACCACCACCACCCCGGCCACGCAGGCCACTCCGGACGATTTCATCGACGACCTGCGACGGGTCGATGTCCGTGACAATGTTGTACAGCGCCTGATAACCACCTGCGGCGATGTATTCCTCGATCCGCTCCGGATCGATGAGCCCGCTGTTTTTGAGAACGATCTTTTTCTGCTTGGCAAAGAAGGGCAGGTCCGAGGGACAAACAAGATCCTTTGCCGCCTTTCCGCCATCCGTCACCAACTCCGGTGCCCGCTCCGGCGTGACATCCTGATAGAGGGTCTTGATTGATTGGTCCCCGTCCATATTGTCGATCGCCACGAGGGGACCACGGGAGCAAAGCCCAAGGCATCCGACCCCTTTTACCTCGCAGGTTTTGGCCTCATCACCAGACTTGACCTTGTCCTTGATCGCCTTGAGCACTTGGTCACTCCGGGATGACTTGCAGCTCGCCGCGAGGCAGACCCGAACGGTGCGGCTATACGCAGCGGTTCGGTCGCGTTCTTTGTCTATGACTTCCTGAAAACGTTCGTGGATCATGGCAAAACTACCGGGTTTTCACACCGCGGGGCCTTCTTAAATGCGCTTATTCCGATGTCCCGTTAGAGGCCCAGGTGTCGATCTTATTGAGCGTGTTCGCCGCATCCTGTTTGCCCATCACCTCTCCGTCAAGCACGGTAACGGGAGCCAGGCCGCATGAACCGACGCACCGGGCGGTCATCAATGACACCTTGCCGTCGGGAGAAGTCTCACCAGGCTTGACGTCGTATGCCTCCCCTACTTGCTTGATAATCTCGTTGGCCCCCTTGATGTAGCAGGCCGTTCCGGTGCAAACCACACAGGAGTGCGCGCCGGCGGGCTTGAGGCTGAAGAGATGGTAAAAGGTGGCAACGCCGTATACCATGCTGAGGGGCAGCCGAAGCGAACCCGCTACGAAGGTTAGCGATTCCTCGTCGAGAAATCCAAATGTCTCCTGGACGGTGTGCAGCGTTTCTATCAGCGCACTACGGCGGTAGCCGTTGCGCCGCATGGTCGCCTCGACAATGCGCCACCGTTTGTCATCCGACGGCGGCTGGGCTTTGGCCGTTTGGAGCATGCTGGGTCTGGGTTGATCGTGACAAAAATAGAGTGTAAGATCCCCATCAGGCTACTTTCCGGATGACGGCAAAGCATGGAAAACACCTGTAGGGGCTGTCCTTACACAAGGGAACCCAAAATTTTCATTCACGCGCCAACAGACGAGCGGTATGCCACGACCCTGGGAGGCGGAATTGCGGCGTAAGTTCTTTATTTACAACAAATCTGCCACGACGCTAATTGCACTTAAGTTCAATAAAGACAATGGGACTATTTTTCAAGTCCGACAAACTTTTAGCTTCTCTTTACCTCATCACACGCCCCCGAGGTCCATCAGAATTTTCTCCTTCAGACGCAGTACGTAGTTCCCCATCCTTCCATGGGCATCCGGATCCCGGTCGGGGAGGGCGGAAACGGCATCTTTTGCGGAGGCGGCACGCGTGTCCATATGGTCAATAGCATTAAGCGCCTGCATGGCCAGATACAGACCATGTTGCTCGGCATCCGCATACGTCAACAGGACTTCCAGCACTGAATCTAACCCGCCTTCCGGACCGAACCTCCCGAGCGCTTCCGCCGCCGCAATCCTGACGGCAGGTGCGGGATCCTTCTCCATTATCTCCATGAGACGAGCCGCATTACCGGCAATTGCCTCCTCGCCTCGCATCAAGAAGCCCAGGACACCCCAGTAACGAACAGCGGAGTCTTCATCCTCCGTCAGTGTTTCGAGAGTCCCTGGAGTGGTGTTTTCGATATCGCCGGCCGAGCGGGCGGCCGACATGATCCTTTCGGCCGGAAACCGGTCATCTTCGCGTCCCATGTCGTACGGAGCGATGCCGTTCGATCGCGCGTGGATCTCATATTCCGGCAGAAAGCCGAGATCCCGGATGCCGGCCGTCCACTCCCGTTCGGCCCGGCGGAACCGTTCGATGATTTCCGCATGATCGGGCGAGTCGGCAAGATTGATCGTCTCGTCCGGATCGTTTTGCAGATCATAGAACTCTTCCGAAGGCTTCGCCTCCCAGAAGTAGGTTTTCGGAGGCTCCAGCTCGCCGGCAACGTACAGGTCGTGCCACACCTGCGTGGTAGGTGTCTGAAACATATAAGCCACGTACTGACCGTATATTTTGTGCGGATTGTAGTTCCGCATGTAAACGTAACGCTCGTCACGCACGGCACGTACCATGTCGTAACGCTCGTCCATCCGGCCCCGGAAACCGTAGTTGAATTCGCGGGGAGCTTCAGCGTACGTGCCGAGGAAGGCGTCACCATGCATGTAGGCGGGGGGATCGATTCCGGCGAGACTCAAGGCCGTGGGCGCCAGATCTACAAATCCTACCATGCGATCCGAAGCCCCTCCCTGTTGCCAGCCGTCCGGTGCAAATTCGCGATACGTTTCCGGGATAAAGACGATGAGCGGTACATGCAGACCGGAATTGTACGTCCAGCGCTTCGAACGGGGCATCCCGGGTCCATGGTCACCATAGTAGAAGACGATCGTATGTTCGGAAAGGCCGTCTTCCTCGAGCTGTCTGAGTACCTCACCGGCCTGGGCATCCATCTCGGTCATCTTGTCATGATACTGCGCCCAGTCCTGCCGCACCTCCGGTCGGTCGGGATGATACTCGGGAATTGAGACCAGGGAAGGATCGTGTACAGGTTCGTGTGGACGCTGCCTGATCTGGCTCTCGTGGGTCGTTGTAAAATTGAAAATGGCGAAAAACGGCTGCGTGGAATCAGGGCGGTTTCGCCAATGTGCAGTGTCGCTGGATTCATCCCAGACACCTTCCGGCTTCTCCAGATTGTAATCTTCTTTTCGGTTGTTCGTGCAATAGTATCCCGCCTCGCGCAGGTACTCGGGATACATTCTCTTGCCCTCCGGCATCGGGACCATGCTGCGCATGTGCTGGGCACCCAGGCTCGGAGGATACATCCCCGAGATAATGGTAGTGCGTGCCGGTGCACATACCGGTGCGTTCGACCATGCATGGCGGTAGATCATCCCCTCGGACGCCAGCGCGTCCAGGTTGGGGGTATCCGCGTACGTGTCGCTGTAGACCCCAAGCTCCGGACCGTTGTCTTCACTCGTAATCCAGAGAATATTGGGAGGCGGGAGTTCTGAGGTCGGTTGACAGGCCGAAAGCAGGAGTGTCAGAAAAAGGACAGAGACGGTTGGTGTGCGCATGGTGTCGGGTTCTTGTTGTCCGGTCGATTGAAAAGCGGCAGGATGGCGGTAACAGGAGTCCATGAAATCGAAATCTAGACATCGAAACGGCCGCTTACAAACGGCGTGCACCAACGCCACACCGTCACGGAAGCGAAAAACCGTCGGAGGAGTTAACATGTGGGCCAAACCGGCAGGATGCCGGTCTGCGCCGCACAGCGAACAAAAACGGACCCTCGCATGCGAAAGCCACGTCCAACCAAACAGAAGAAGACGCGCGCCGCCGAGATCTTCGAACGCCTGCTAGAGGTATACCCGTTGGCAGCGTGTGCGCTGGAACACCGTGACGCATACCAGTTGATAGTGGCCACCATTCTATCGGCGCAATGCACGGACGCGCGTGTAAATGTGGTCACCCCGGAGGTTTTTGCCCGCTATCCGGATCCGGCCGCGCTTGCCGAGGCCGAGCAGGATACGCTGGAGGAGATCATCAGGAGTACGGGCTTCTTTCGAAACAAGGCCGCCAATCTAATCGGAATGGCCAGGGCAGTGGTCGACGAGCACGGCGGCGAGATTCCCGCCGAGATGGACAAGCTGGTGAAGCTTCCCGGTGTGGGAAGGAAAACCGCCAATGTGGTACTTGGCAGTGCTTTCGGTATCGACGAGGGGGTAGTGGTTGACACCCATGTCAAGCGTCTGTCTACCCTGCTGAAGCTTACGCGCCAGAAGAACCCGAACAAAATCGAACAGGATCTGATGGCGCTGTATGAGAAGGATCAATGGACGATGCTGTCCCATCTGTTCATCTTTCACGGCCGACAGGTATGCATAGCCCGACGGCCCCAATGCCATAAATGCGTCCTTGCGGCACTCTGTCCGTCATCCCTTGTTTAATAAAGCTTTCATTCACGCCACAGCCGACCGCTTGGCTCGTCCCCTTGAGGGAGTATCTGCCGTTACGCCTCTTCAAATAAAGCCGCAACCGCGCCTGCCGGATCCTTGATGACACAATACCTGGAACCGGGTCCCGTGTCGAACGATCGGGCGATCACCTTGCCTCCTTTCTCCCCACAGATTTCGATGGGGCGGGAACTTCCAAACGTTCATACCGCCATACCACTACACCCATGATGGTGTTATCTTGGGCACGGATCTAGAATAGTCACGTCACCAGGACCTCCATGCCGATTATCGACGCCGTATCCCTCAACGACGTCACCCGTTCGCGGTACCTCAACTATGCGCTTTCCGTCATTTCTTCGCGCGCACTTCCGGATATTCGCGACGGCCTCAAACCCGTGCAGCGCCGGATCCTGTATGCCATGTTCGCCAACTTGCGGCTGACGCCGGATGGCCGGTACCGAAAAAGTGCCAGCGTGGTGGGAGAAGTGATGGGGAAGTACCATCCGCATGGCGATTCGGCGATCTATGACGCCATGGTGCGAATGGCGCAGGATTTCTCGCTTCGTTATCCGCTGATCGACGGGCATGGCAACTTCGGATCGATCGACGGCGATCCGCCCGCTGCCATGCGGTATACGGAAGCCAAGTTGCAGGCACTGGCCGTGCGGTTCCTAACGGAAATCCGCCAGGAAACGGTCGATTTTCGGCCCAATTTCGACGGCAGTTTCGACGAGCCGATCGTCCTACCGGCGCAGATCCCCAATTTGCTCGTCAATGGCGCTACCGGAATCGCCGTAGGAATGGCCACAAATATCCCGCCGCACAATCTCGGTGAAGTAACCGATGCGTGTCTGGAGTTGATCGACAATCCCGGCACGAGCGTCGCCGATCTGATGCAACACGTGAAGGGTCCCGACTTCCCGACCGGCGCCCGCATTCTCAACACGCCGGAAGAGTTGCTCCAGATTTATGAAAACGGCGAGGGCCCGGTGATTATGCGCGGGGAATACCGTTTGGGACGATTGGACAGTGGAAAGAGGGGCATTATCATCCACTCCATTCCGCACGGAATCAACAAAAGCGACCTGATCGAAAAGATCGCCGACGAGATCAGGTCCGAGCGGATACCGCAGTTGCTGGACGTGCGGGACGAGTCGACGGAGGAGATTCGGGTCGTACTGGAGATGAAGCGGGGCACAGATCCGGAAAAAGCCATGGCGTACCTGTTCAAGCGCACGCCCCTCCGGATGCGTTTTCATGTCAATATGACGACGCTGGTACCTACCGATCGACCTGACGTCGCCGTACCTGAAAAGGTGGATCTGAGGCAGGCACTTCAGGCATTTCTGCAGTTCCGATTTGAAGTCGTCACCCGGCGTCTGGAGCACGAACTCGAACAACTCGAAAAGCGCATTCACATCCTCCGTGGTTTTGCGATCGTTTTCGACGGCCTCGACGAAGCCATCAAGATCATCCGTGCCTCACAGGACAAGACGGACGCCGCCCAGCGGCTCATGCACCGATTTGAGCTGGACCACCTTCAGGCCGATGCGGTGCTTGAAACCAAATTGTACAGACTATCGCACCTCGAGATCGATGACATCCGCAAAGAGTTGGCACAGAAGGAAGAGCGCGCAAACGAGATTAGAAAGTTGCTGAAGGGAAAAGAAGCCCGGTGGAAACTCGTGCGCAGCGACCTGGAGGAAGTCCGCAAAGCGGAAGCTGACGAGCGGCGGAGTGCTATTGCAGGACCCGATGAAGACCACGAATACACGGCAGAGGACTACATCATTCGGGAGGACGTGTACGTGATGGTCTCGCGTGACGGATGGATCAAGCGCCAGCGGACCTATAGCGATCTGCAATCTATACGGGTACGGGAAGGGGACGAAATCGGGTGGGTGCTTGGCGGCTCCACAGCCTCATCCGTCGGAGTCTTCACGAATTTCGGTCGTTGCTACACGATCCGGATTGACGAGCTGTCGAGCACCACCGGCCACGGTGTACCCGTCCAGAAATTGTTCGACTTTCGTGACAAGGAAAGCGTGGTCGGGGTGGTTACGTTCGACGAGCGCGCGCTGCCGAAACCTGTCCTGGAGGATGATCCCGAGCCGGAACTCTTTGGCGAAAATGACGACGTACCGGAAGGACCTTACGGTGCTGCGGTGTCTCGAAGAGGGAATGCGATCAGGTTTCAGCTCGAGACCTATGAAGAGCCGTCGAAGCGCACGGGTCGCATTTACATGAATCTCGCAAAGGGAGATGAAGTCCTGAGAGTTGAAATGGCAGGCGGATCGGAAAATGTCTGTCTGGCCTCGTGGGAGGGCAGGGCTCTCATATTCCCGGTTTCACAGATTCCCGTCTTCAAAGGCAGCGGAAAAGGAGTGATTGCCATGCGTCTGGACAAGGCCGACCGGTTAATCGGCTTCACATTGTCCGGTGCCGCCCGTCAAGGTCTGGAAGTCGAAACGACCCGTGGCCGCACGGAAATCGTCCGTACGACAAAGTTCGAGGCGTCCAATCGCGGCAACAAGGGCCGGCTCATCATCCAGCGGGGTTCGCTAAAACGGGTCATGCTCCATCCGGTCGAGGTACGCATCAACGGGGATTGACCGTGGATTCTGCCACCGGTTTTTCGACTCCCTTTTTTGCTTGCGGAAGCGCCGGCAGGGCCCCGAGGTAGGCCGACAGCCGGTTTTCAATCCTACGTGCCGCCTACCTCCGGGAGGGGACAAGAGTGGATACTCATTCGTGAAGATGCCTCGATTGAGTAGCCCACTATACCAGGTGGATTCTCGGCGCTTGTATCATTCGTGGCCGCTCGCTTACCGGTAGAGGAGACGGGGGAGCGGATACGTCGGACATCCGGGCGGAAGAGTCCCTGCCGGTAAAGCTGTCGCAACCAACGCTTCCGGGCTTTCGTTAGACCGCTGCACGCACGCAAACCGACGAGATGGAGTTTTCACACAGGGCGTCTCAAAAGAGGCGGTTCGAGATCGCTTCCCACTTCAAACCAACCGGTGATCAACCACGGGCGATCGAGGAATTAACCGAAGGGCTGTTGCGGGGAGACCGCCATCAGACCCTGTTGGGGGTTACGGGCTCCGGCAAGACGTTCACGATGGCCAACACGATAGCCAACGTAAACCGGCCGACGCTCATCATGAGCCCTAACAAGACCTTGGCAGCCCAGCTCTTCGGGGAGTTCAAGCAGTTCTTTCCCCGAAACCACGTCGAGTTCTTCATTTCGTACTACGACTACTACCAGCCGGAAGCGTACATCCCGCAGACGGACACCTACATCGAAAAGGACCTCTCTATCAATGACGAGATCGATCGCATGCGCTTGCGGGCAACCAGTGCGCTGGTTTCCGGCGTGCGCGACGTGGTGATCGTGGCGAGTGTCTCATGCATCTACGGGATTGGCTCGCCGGAAGAGTTTCGCTCGCAAATCTGCCAGATAAAAGCCGGCGACACCATCCGGCGCAACGACCTGTTACTAGAGTTGCTCGGCATTTTCTACGAGCGCAACGATGTCGACTTCAAACCAGGATCGGTGCGCGTGCGGGGAGACGTGGTGGACATATTCCCGGCCTACTTCGAAGAGGAGGCGTACCGTGTGACGTTCTGGGGCGACGAGGTCGAAAAGATTACCCGCATACACCCGGTTTCGGGCGAGACGCTGGGGACGGAGGATTTCATCACCATTTACCCGGCGAAAATTTTTGTAACCCCCCAGGCGCAAATCGATCGGGCGCTGGAGACCATCAGGGAGGAATTGAACTGGCGGCTTGCGGTATTGCGGGAAGACGGCCGGCTTCTGGAAGCCCAGCGTCTGGAGCAACGCACCCGTTTCGATCTCGAGATGATACGGGAAGTCGGTTATTGTTCCGGTATTGAAAACTATTCCCGGCATCTGACCGGCCGAAACCCGGGAGAACCGCCGTTTTGTCTGATCGACTACTTCCCGGACGACTTTCTGCTGATCATGGACGAAAGCCATATTTCCGTCTCTCAGGTCGGCGCCATGTACAACGGTGACCGTTCCAGAAAACTAAAACTTGTCGAGCACGGTTTCCGACTACCTTCTGCGCTCGACAACCGGCCATTGAAGTTCTCCGAGTTCGAGGAGAAGTATTCGCAGGTGGTCTACGTGAGCGCAACGCCGGCAGATTATGAATTGGACAAGTCGGGGGGTGTCATTGTAGAGCAGATCATCCGGCCGACCGGATTGCTGGACCCGGCAGTTGAGGTACGTCCGTCGGAGAACCAGATCGACGACCTGCTGGAGGAGATTCAGAAAAGAATCGAAAAGTCGGAAAGAGTTCTGGTGACGGTGCTCACCAAACGCATGGCGGAGGAACTGGCCGCCTATTTGAGCACCTTCGACATCCGCGTTCGGTACCTGCACTCCGAGATCGACGCGCTGGAAAGGGTCGAAATCCTACGGGAGCTCCGGACCGGCGCCTTCGACGTATTGGTCGGTATCAACCTCCTTCGTGAGGGCCTCGACCTGCCCGAAGTTTCGCTTGTCGCGATCATCGACGCGGATAAAGAAGGCTTTCTGCGCAGCGACCGCTCGCTGATTCAAACGGCAGGAAGGGCGGCGCGAAATGTGGGAGGTCTCGTCATCCTTTATGCGGATCACGTGACACATGCCATGCAGGTGCTGATCGACGAAACCGAACGCCGGCGCGCCATGCAGACTGAGTACAACGAAAAACATGGGATTACGCCGCAAACCGTCAGGAAATCGATCGAAGAAGTAAGGCAGACTACTGTGGTGGCGGACGAGAGGGAGGCCTACGAGGTGCGGCCCATTCGCGCGGATATGCCTTTCGATCAGGCGGCGATTGAAGATCCGGTGCTGGTGCGTCTAAGCGATGAAGAAAAACGGGATTTGAAAGACCGGCTGACCAAAGAAATGCTGGCGGCTGCCGAGGGACTTCGCTTCGAGGAGGCGGCCTCTATCAGGGATCGGATCGACGAAATCGAAGGCATGCTGGATGGCGAGGAGTAATTTGCCGGGAAGAAACGCCGTAATTGTTCCCGGCTGAAACGTCGGCATGCCGGCGGGTCATGCGATCTGCTCCGGTTTTTTCATTGCATATTTTTCAGGCGGCGCTTTCATGCCTCGGCTTCCTTTCGTCACAACATCGTTACATCGTGGCTACACTACCTTGATGCAGGGTGGTCCTGCAGCGGCGTATCATTGCTACCGGACCTGGTGTTGTTCACATCACACTTCTCTGAAGGACACTTCTTTCTCGGCTCAGGCCCGATCCCGCAATAATACGGGATCGGGCTTTTTTGCAAGGGATCACAGAGTTTTTCGTGGTAGGCATTACGTCATTGTTCCAGTCGAGTAGCACGGTCAGACCTTTCACCGGTGTTGCGAGATTATTAACTCATAAATACAGGTGGAACCGGACCGACCGGAGCTGCTTCAAAGAGCAGCTATGGACAAACAGGCGCAAATTGTCGATGACATATTTAAAAATCGTTCCCGTTGTTTTACTTCTTGCTCTCGTTGCATGGATCGGGCTACGCAAGGCGGATTCCGGAATAGCGACAGCCGCACTGTCGAAAGGTGCACTGGCGTGGCTGGAAAAGCCCGATCAGGACATGCCCGAGTTTGTTGAACCCTGGGATGAGCCGGGCAGGAGGCCGGATCGTATTGCACTTACATGGAGTGATGATCCTGCGACGACACTCTCAGTTACGTGGCGCACCGACACGACCGTTGCCCAGGCATTTGCCATGGTTACCAGGGCCGAAGCTTCACCGAACCTGGCCGACCGGGCCGATACGGTAAAAGCCCTCGTGCAACATGTGGATCTTAGTAAAGTCGATGGAGAATACGTCCGTGCACACTTCCATTCGGTCACCTTTAAAGGACTGCGCCCCGGTACGCTGTACGCATACCGGGTAGGGGACGGCGAGTTGTGGTCGGAATGGTTTCATGCGCGAACGGCTGATCGCGAACCGAATCCCTTTTCATTCATCTACTTCGGGGATGCACAAAACGATCTCCACAATCTTTGGTCACGAAGTATACGTGCCGCATTTACCCAAGCTTCCGACGCCAGGTTCATGATTCATGCCGGCGATCTAGTCAACAGGGCGCACCGGAATACGGAGTGGGGCGAATGGTTTGAAGCGGGTAACTGGCTGTTCGGGATGATTCCCTCCATACCGGTACCGGGCAATCACGAATATGGCGGCTATGGCGCAATGAATCAGGAACGTCGTCTTTCCGCGCTCTGGCGTCCGCAGTTCACGTTGCCGGAAAACGGCCTTGCCGGACTAAAAGAGACGAACTACTTCATCGATTATCAGGGCCTCCGGATCGTCGGGCTCAATTCGAATACAATGATCGAAGAGCAGACCGCATGGCTCGACAATGTGCTTTCCGACAATCCGAACACGTGGACCATTGCCACCTTCCACCATCCGGTATTTTCCTCGTCAGGAGGCAGGGACAATCCGGAGCTGCGAAAGCATTGGAGACCGGTCATCGAGAAGCATCAGGTCGATCTTGTGTTTCAGGGCCACGATCATACCTATGCACGCGGACGTGTACTGAATGTGCCTACCGGCAGCAATGTGCGCAGTCCGGTCTCGGGTACGGTTTACGTCAATTCGGTAAGTGGACCGAAGATGTATGAAATCAAGGAAGACCGCTGGGATGGGTATGGCGCCGAAATGGAACGCGCTGCAGAAAACACCCAGTTGTTTCAGGTGATCGATATCGCGGCCGACACGTTGTGGTTTGAGGCGCGAACGGTCACGGGCGAATTGTATGACGCGTTCAAACTGGTTAAGTCGGAGAGCGGCCCGAACGACTTCGTCTCCCTCGTTGATCCTGGAGAGCCCGAACGCCGGCACTCCGAAACAACCCCGTGACACAACGGCAAATTACCGTATGCGGGAAAAAAACAGGGCGCCGGTAACACCGAACGCCCTGCTTCTTCCCTCTTCCTCCGCATGTTCCACAACACAGAGCATTCATCGGCGCGAAACCTCGAATGCCCTCCTCATCACGTCCATCATCACGATGAAACCGGCCTGCATCACAAAACCCCTTCTCACCCGGTTTCATAAATAAGACGCCGCGAATCGGGATTTCGTTACAGGGCAGAAAAGAATCACCATCGCGGTATGTGATCCCCGCAGAGGCAGGGCGGCCTGGTTA
>CAZIIP010000001.1:76971-104420 GCA_964539455.1 uncultured Rhodothermales bacterium | reverse complement strand
CAGCCGCGTGGCATTCGGGCTGTTTGAATGTGATCCCCGCAGAGGCAGGGCGGCCTGGTTACAGCCGCGTGGCATTCGGGCTGTTTGAATGTGATCCCCGCAGAGGCAGGGCGGCCGCGTCGGTACGATTGACGAGTGAAGTGGGGTCCGGGACGCACAGGGCGAGACGGGCCGGGGTCGGCGGTGGACGGAAAGGCGACAGGCGAACCGGCACGTATCACGTCTCAACAACCGGCACTATATTCCCTGCCGAGGTCTCACGAAGAGCATGGCATGGATTCAGACGTACACGGGGCGCGTTTTTGAGCCGATGGCACCCAAAATGGAAACCGTCGACATCGTCGATATAGCACACGCCCTGTCACTCACATGCCGCTTCAACGGTCACTGCAAACGGTTCTACAGCGTCGCCGAACACTCGTTCTGGGTGTCCCGCAATGTTCCCGATCACGTTGCGCTCTGGGGGTTGCTACACGATGCGGCTGAGGCCTACGTATCCGATGTAGCGCGACCCATAAAGCCGTTTATTGTCGGTTTCAACGAAATCGAAACGCGTATTATGCAGGCCGTACGGCAGAAGTTCGGTCTTAAAGGCGTCATGCCTTCCGCCGTGCACGAGGCGGATTTACGCATGCTCGCAACGGAGCGTCATCAGTTGATGACCGCAAGCAAGCGGGACTGGGAAGAGTTGCTGGGATTTACTCGGTTCGATCTCGAACTGCCGTGTTGGGGTCCTGCGGAGGCCGAATCAGCTTTCCTGGAGCGTTATGAATCGATTCGCTGAGCGATCGGTCCCGAACAAAATCCACGGACTGTAGACGGTAGGAGTTTCGTTCCAGACATGTCGTAGTGGAGACGTTCCTCCACAATCTGGTCGCCTCTCCATTTCTGCACGGTTACTTCCGCCACTTTCATCCGGTTTACCTCCTTGAGGGCCGTGCATTCAAATTCACATTGATCCCTTCACGTGCCGCCAGTAAACTGTACGGGCAGCTGCCGAGATTGTCCGGCGAAAAACTCACCCTTATCGTTTCACAAACCTAAAACCCAACTCCCCAATGTCAACCGCCCCCAAAGGCCGCTTTGTCTGGTACGACCTTATGACCACGGATCCCGAAGCCGCACAGGCCTTCTACTCGAAACTCCTGGATTGGGACATGCAGCCTATTGAGGGAGGAGACATGCCGTACACCGTCATCAATAACCGCGGCGTGAGTCAAGGGGGGATCTCAACCATCCCTCCACAGGCATTAGAGAAGGGCGCTCCGCCCTACTGGATGGCATACATCAGCACACCCGATCTGGATGAGACGGTAGTTGCCGGCGTCGGGGCGGGTGCACGGGTTCTCGTACCGCCGACTGATGTTCCGGAAATGGGTGCCTTTTCCGTGATCCAGGATCCTCAAGGGGCCGTTGTCGCGCTCTATCGGGAGGATGTGGCGCCGGACAAACGCGAAGACGAACTGAAGCCGGGACAGGTCTCATGGCACGAACTGGCGACAACCGACTGGGAGGCGGCGGATCGGTTCTATACGGAAGTGTTCGGTTGGGAAGATGCCGGCACGGAGGATCTGGGGCCGATGGGTACCTACAAAATGTTTTTGGGTGGCAATTTCTCCCGTGGCGGGATGTTCACGAAACCTGCCGAAATGGAGGGTCCCGCAGTATGGTGGATCTATTTTCTTGTCGACGACGTGCATGCAGCCGTGGAGCAGGTCAAGACGCTAGGAGGGCAGGTCGTGAACGGGCCGATGGAGGTGCCGGGCGGAGATACGGTCGCCAGTTTTCTGGATCCGCAGGGAGCGACATTTGCCGTTCATCAAAGATGAGGACTGTCCGGTGTTCTGAAACAATAAGGTTGCAGGTTTCACGTTTCAGGTGGAGAAGCGGCTCGTGAAGACCGGTCGGCGACCGACAGCGACGAATCCGGCTGACCTGAGAGGATGAAATAGCTCGCGAGATTAACGAATGTATCCGAAGACGGCACAGAACGGCCGGCAGCTTTGATGAGCAACGGCGCGGCATCCTCCATTCGCCCCGACGTCAGAGTTGTTATCTCTCTCGATAAGAAATCTCACTCCCTGACGGCTTTTCCGAAAAGCAGATCGTGTAGTGCCAGATCGCCGTCGCGTTTCAGTTCCTCAGCGAACGCTTCCGGCATGTATTCGAGCTTCATCAAGCGACGGAAACACGGATCCTCGTGGCCGCGCTGCCGATCACGTGCAAGGAGCACCCACCGTGACAATAAAGGCAGGGCGTAAAAGATGGGGTAAAGGATGCGCGTTGCGGCAAACAGGTCGGCGCTCGAGACCTTCATCTTCTTCGCTACGGCAAAGCTGCTGTTGGGCGGGAATCGCTCACCATCGTCGGGCGAGATCGTCCGGAGTCCGAGCGATTTCGTGATCTGCGCCAGAGACTCCTCATGCCGGTCTTTGAAGTCTTCAAACAAGAGCATCAGTCCGCCGTAGTCGGCAATCATCCGCCGCACACCGCGGTAGTGCGTCACCTGCCGGGCCGTATGCAGTGTGAGTACAAGTTGTCGGATCCCGGGCCTGTCGCGCCGCTGCGCCGCCCGGCCTTCCATGTACACACTCGAGCGCAACGCGCGCTTGAGATCACGCTGGATGCCTACGAGGTGCACATTCGCGTAGCGGGCGTGAATGCGGTCCATTAACGTGCGACAGGCGGCAGGCCGATAGTAGAAATGGGGATCCAGCTTGGTGACCCAGTGGCTTGCTCCCGTGCGACGGGCGAACCGGTCCATCATCTCCAGGAAAAACGAAATAAAGTCGTCGGGCCGCGTTTCGAAGAACAGGTCTTCCCTTTCTTCCGTCAGTAAAAAGTGATCTTCCGTTCCGTAAAGCGCGCGAAATCGGATAAGGGCATCGTTGTCTGACAAATCCCCCCAGTATTTTTGGTGCAGAAAGATCTTGCTCTCGTGAAATCCCCAGTGCGCGAGGTGCTGAACCCCTGCGATTTCGGGGTGACGGCATAGCTCGTTGCAGAGCCAGGTGGTTCCGTTTCGCTCGGATCCCAGGACAAAAACCGGTGTGATGTCGCTTTTCATGATGTGCGAATTTCGGGATTCGCCGCCACGAATGCCCTTGCGGTGTTATAACGGACGGGCGAAGGTCGCAAGGATGCGGCCAATCTGCAAGCGGGAGATCAGGTTTCAGGTTTCAAGAGGTGGCCACACAGTCTCATCATACCTTTTCATCCGACACAAAGATAGTCCGCTTTCATTGTACAGGTTGACTGAAAAACAGGGTGGAGTGCTGCAATTCTATCACCGCTCCCGGCACAACCATCGCCGTTAGGAACTCGAGACTTGCAGACGTGAAGATCATTTTTGCGCATCGCTGAAGAGATCCCGGATACGAGCGTTTGCCTGCTCGCACTTGTTGACGCCCGTACGTACATTTCTTCCGTCTCACCTACCCAGGCCGGCATATTGCACCACCTGCTGACCTGGACATTGGCTCAGGTCACCGTGCTGTATAATGGGTTTGGTTGTCGGAACAGGGCGTCCGGGCCGCAACCGTCCGTTACCACACGGGATATCCTGCCATGTATCCGCGTCGCCTCGTCTCGCTCTCCGTTCTCTGTCTCGCCATTTGTTCGAGTAGTGTCCTCGCACAGGAACGCTGGGACTGGCAGAATCCCCGGCCGCAGGGTACGACTCTCAGGGTGTGTCTTTCACAGACGCAAGCAATGGAACGGCCGTTGGCTACAGCGGCACGATTGTGAGAACGGTGGACGGTGGGGCCATATGGCAGCGGCAGGAGAGCGGAACCTTGGAAGATCTTCGCGGCGTCTCCTTCATCGATGCGAGTACGGGAACGGCTGTTGGAGATGGTGGAACGATATTGAGAACCACAAATGGAGGGCTTAACTGGACACCGCAGGTGAGTGGAACGACCGACGACCTGTATGGCGTCTCCTTCATCGATGCGAACAACGGGACTGCGGTGGGCCTGTTCGGTACCATTCTTCGCACGATGAATGGAGGATCCTCCTGGACACTTCAGGACAGTGGCGAGATCGTTCCCCTAAGAGGTGTCTCCTTTACCGATGCCAACACGGGAACTGTCGTGGGGCTCGATGGCGTCATTTTGCGCACCACGAATGGTGGAGCCGACTGGGACACTCAGGTGAGTGGAACCACTAGTTCGCTGTATTGCGTGTCATTTCTCGATGCAAACAATGGGATCGCAGGTGGATCGAGCGGTACCATATTAAAAACGAATGACGGCGGGACGACCTGGAATCCGGTGCCTATTGTTACCGGCGACGACATGTATGGTGTTTCCTTCAAGGACATCAACCATGCGCTGATGGCAGGCGAGAATCAGACCGCGATCGTCTTTTCCGACGCACTGGCCTCCTGGACGGAATACCCGGTCGGAAACGGAAATCTCTATGCCGCATCCCGAAATGCCATCGTGGGCGATAATGGTCAGATATTCAACACCCCGGACGCGGGCACCACATGGAACTCGCAGCAAACCGGACCGACAACAAATTTGCGCGGAATATCGTTTGTCGACCCGTCGAATGGGACCGCTGTCGGACACAAAGGCACACTTCTTCAGACAACTGATGGAGGTGAAACATGGATTGCGCAAACCTATTACCAGTCGGAAGGTCAGATCAACGATCAACTCAAAGCCGTCTCTTTTTTCGATGCGGACAACGGCATAGCAGTTGGTAGCCTGTTCCTTGTCAATAGCTACACACCTGGGGTGCCCTGGCGAAGTGTGGTGCTTTCGACCACAAACGGAGGGGACACCTGGTCGGCGGTCAACTTCAACTCCGACTGGATATTTAATGGTATCTCCTATCCAATCGCAACGACGGCATATGTCGTAGGGCTGAGACGGGTCTGGGATCCTGATACGGACACCTATTTGGCTCGTGCCGCTGTTCTTAAAAGAGAGTCGGGCTGGACTTCCTCGGTCTCCAATACCATTTCGGATCCCTTTACCGATATATCGTGCACAACCGCGGACATCTGCACGCTCGTCGGTTATGGTGGGTATATTTTTCGCACGGAAAGCGACATGACCGGTTGGGGCAGCCAGGTTAGTGGAACTTCCAACGACCTGCATGGCGTGCATTTTCTGGATGACAACAACGGCTATATCGTGGGGAATGGAGGGATCATCCTGCATACCACAGACGCCGGTGAGAACTGGCTGCCGCAAACCAGCAACACGTCAGAGAATTTATTCTCTGTCGATTTCTATGATGCGGATCGGGGCGCGATAGTGGGAGCCAACGGACTCATCCTGGAAACGACGGACGGAGGGACAACCTGGCACAAAATCGTGGCAAGAGCCAATCACGGTTTTTTCGACGTTTCCCTGGCCGGCTACAATAGCGGGTTCCTCGTTGGCGACACCGGCACAATACTGCGCATGCCGACGTGCGGGAATCCACCGGAATACGACTGCGGCATGTTACCTCTTGAAGTGATCTCGTTCGATGGTTTTGTCGATGGGAGTGTCATCAATCTGATCTGGGAGACATCTGCGGAAAATGGCCGAATTGCACATTTCGAAGTGCAACAACGATACGCTTCAACAACCCGATCCCTACCACAGTCGGCTTACAACGGCTGGATAGTTATGGGGCGCGTTCCGGTTGGTCGAGACACGGGAAGCAGGTTTACGTATCGCGTCGCTGGCCTCGATCCCGGGCATTTGCTGTTCAGATTGAAACAAATAAACCTGGATGGCACCGTGTTTTTTTCCGACGAGATCGAATTGATCCTCGACATCGATGGCCGATTTGAGATTGCCGGCCCGTATCCGCAACCCACATCCGATCGCATTTCATTCTCACTCACCGTTCAGCAACCACAACCAGTTCGGCTTTCCATTCTCGATGCGCTGGGCAGAAGGCTGTATGATGAAATCGGAATCGAACTGTCAGGAAACCAACCTGCCCGTTTTCAGATTCCGATCCGCTACCTGGCATCAGGGCTGTACGTGCTGCACATCGAGGGTACCCGTTTCTCAACGAACAAAACGTTTGTTGTCCAGCACTGACATCTTCCTATCCAGGTGGGCCCTGTGCGTTGCTGTACATATTCTCTCCTGATCGGAGGATAAACGCCCCCTCTCTCCGGAATAGCCCATGTCATCCGTCGATCACTGGGCCAATTCTCACATCACCCCGATCACTCGGATCGAATATTTCCATACACCCACACCTTTCCACTCCCTGAAAGCGGTCCCATTCAGATTCCGGCGGCATATCCCCGGCGCGATATATTTTCGACAAAACCTGGCATGGTATACCTTCCACTGAGAATTATCGTGCATTGCTACGGACCCAACCACATTCACGACCCATGAGCCTCAGTCTGATCGGACGCTCTATTAGCCAATCGGCCACCCTGAAGCTCAACGAGACCGCCGCCGTCCTGCGGGCCAAGGGTGAACCGGTGATCCACCTTGGAGGAGGCGAGCCCAAATCAAAGCCTCCCGTCGAAGCGCTCGTTGCTGCAGCTGCGTTACTCAATTCAGGCGAAATACGCTACACGGCATCTGACGGCCTTCCCGCCCTGAAACAGGCAATCATTCGCTTTACGGAGCAGCACTATGAACGCGCTGTTGCGCCGGAGAACATCATTGCCTCCAACGGCGCCAAGCAGTCGGTAATGGTGGCACTTCAGGCGATATTGAACCCGCAGGAGGAGGTCATTTTCCCGGTACCATACTGGGTCAGTTATCCGGAGATGGTGAAGTTGTGCGGCGGGATCCCGGTTCCCGTAGCATCGGAAGACGGATCGTTGTACCCGAGGATTGAGGATATCGAGCGCAACATCACGACGTACACCAAGGCTGTCATTATAAACAGTCCCAACAACCCTTCCGGCGTCCTCTATCCGGCAGACTTCATTCAGGCGATAGTGGAGATGTGCGAAGAGCGCGGACTGTACCTGATCATGGACGACATCTATCACCGCCTGGTGTTCGACGGCAAGATTCCGCCGAATCCCTATAGCTACGCGAAGGATCTGTCGGACAACTCGAAACTCGTCATCATCAACGGTGTGTCTAAAACCTATGCGATGACGGGTTTCCGGATCGGATGGACTATTGCGAGCCGGAAACTGGTAGAGGTCATGACCAACATCCAGAGTCATCAGACCTCCGGCCCCGCCTCGGTAAACCAATATGCCGCCATCGCCGCGCTGAACGGTGTCCAAACCAGCGTCGAGAGTCTGCGGCTCAAGCTGGAGAACAATCGCAACATTCTCATGTCACGTCTGGACGGCTTTGACGGCGTGAAAGCGACCAAACCGGATGGAACGTTCTACAGCTTCGTGGACTTCAGTCATTACGAAAAGGATTCGACCAGACTTGCGCAGTACCTGTTGGATAAGGTGCGCGTCGTAACCGTCCCGGGCATCGAATTCGGTATGGAAGGCTATGTTCGGATGTCGACGGCGGGATCCGTCAAAGACATCATCGACGGCATGGAGCGCATTCAATGGGCACTCGATCCCGATGCGCCCAACGAACTGTACATCGGCGACAGAAAACTGACGCGCGACTGGACGATGGCCACAGCCGGCGAATCGAGCATCTGACAACCGGTACGACTTTCAGCTGGACCCACCTCACACCCAAGCAGCCGCATACATGCGATATCTGGACCTGAAAACCCCTGCCCAAGCACAGGCACAGGACCTGAAAAGTGATTACGGACTGGAGAATCACGGACTCATCAACCTGCACCGCGTTTATTGGAATTTGCCCACACCCTCACTGGTCGAGGAAGCCGTGTTTCGCGGCGAGGGGTATGTGGTTCACGGTGGACCTTTCATTGCCAATACGGGCAAGCATACGGCCCGCTCCGCGGCAGATAAATTCATCGTTCGGGAAGGGACGACGGATGACCGGATCTGGTGGGGCGAATACAACAAACCGTACCCGGCGGACCGGTTTCAATCGGTAGATGCCCGTCTGCAGGCATTTCTTCAGAACGAAGAGGTTTTCGTTCACGACTGTTTTGCGGGATCCGATCCAAGGTACCGCATGCCGATTCGCGTGATCACGGAGAAGGCATGGCATTGCATGTTTGCCCGGAACATGTTTGTCCGACCACGACGGCATGACGACTACAACCGACATGTCCCCGAGTTCACGGTTATCTCTGTTCCATCCTTCAAGCTGGATCCACGGCAGGATGGCACGCGGACCGAGACCGGCATACTCGTCAATTTTGCCCAGCGCAAGGCGATCATTGCCCACTCCGCTTACGCCGGCGAAATCAAGAAAACGATTTTCAGCGTGCTCAATTTCCTGCTTCCGCTTGAAGGGGTGCTGCCAATGCACTGCTCGGCAAACGTAGGACAAGAGGGCGACGCGGCGCTCTTCTTCGGATTGAGCGGGACGGGAAAAACGACCCTGTCGGCGGACCCCGACCGCTTCCTGATCGGCGACGACGAGCACGGCTGGAGCGATGAAGGCATATTTAACTTTGAGGGAGGGTGCTACGCAAAGGTGATCCGACTCTCGAAGGAAAACGAGCCGGAAATTTATACGGCAACCCGGCGTTTCGGAGCGATTTTGGAAAACGTCGTCTTTGATCCAACCTCGCGCAGGGTTGACCTGGACGACGACAGCATCACGGAGAACACGCGCGCTTCCTATCCGCTGGGATTCATCCCGCATGTCGTTGAAGAGCGCATGGTCAACGAGCATCCCAAGAACATCATTTTTCTGACATGTGACGCCTCCGGCGTGCTGCCGCCCATTGCGCGGCTGAATCCGGAGCAGTCCCAGTACCACTTCATCAGCGGATACACATCGAAGATTGCGGGCACCGAGATCGGTCTCGGCACGGAGCCACAGATCACCTTCAGTGCCTGTTTCGGGGCGCCATTTATGGTGCACCATCCCTTCGAATATGCACGTCTCCTCAGCATGAAGAAGGAACGCTACGGCGCGAAATGCTGGCTGGTGAATACCGGCTGGACGGGTGGTCCATTCGGGGTCGGGCGCCGCATCAGTATCAAATATACGCGGGCCATCCTGGCGGCCGCTTTCAGTGGGGCACTCGACAAGGTCGAATACCGGAAAGACAAGCTGTTCGGATTCGAAGTCCCGACGAGCTGCCCTGAAGTCCCGCCGGAAGTCCTTGATCCAGTCTCGTCCTGGGGGAGTAAAGACGAGTACTGGAACAGATACGACACGCTGGCGGCTCGGTACATCGAGAACTTCAAGCTGTTTGCCGAAGGCTGTCCGCCGGAAGTCGCCGCAGCCGGTCCGATCCGATTGGCGGCATTGTAGGCGCTCGTTAAACGTTCAGTGTCCAACGTTCAACAGCTTGCCTCAGCGAAGGCCGGGGTTCAGCGTTCATCACCGGAACTCGGCTTGTCCATAACGTCCGCGTGCGTGTTCACAGCGTCATGAAATCGCCACGTTCCCCGCGTTTCCGTGAGAGAGCTGTTTAGGCGATAAGCGGAACCGTTCAACAAACGCAGAAGACCGGGCTGCTTTTCTAATGATCCGGTTCAAGTTCGACTCTTGGTCGGCGCAACACGGGAACAACGCGCGCGAAAGCAACCAACACCGAGCGTCAAGCAATTGATCGCTAGACCGCGGTGACGGCGCGCATCGTCTCCACCGCTTGTCTTTTGGTATTCCTGCCTGCCCGTCATTTCGTCAAACGGGACGCGACGCCGGCATTTACCAAAGAACCACCGGCGCTTTCGTTATGCCGCGCAACAAACTGCGCCCGGCATCCGTACCGGTCAGGTGTGCGAAAAAATTAGCACACGGTCTTGCAACTACATAAAGGATCGGTTACTTTGTGCTAAAAATTTAGCATATTATGACCGAGAGGAAAAATCTCAGTAGAAGGGAGCGGCAGATCATGGACGCGATCTACCGTCTGGAAGAGGCAAGTGCCGCCGATGTCCAGGCGAGATTGCCCGAAGCACCCAGTTACTCCGCCGTTCGCGCACTTTTGAAGATATTGGTGGACAAGGGACATCTCGTAATCCGCAAGGAGGGCAACCGGTACATGTACCGGGCCAGCACGCCGATATCGGAAGCAAGGGAATCGGCTGTGCGCCATATGATGGATGTCTTCTTCGCAAACTCGGTAGAAGGAGTGGTTTCTACGCTTCTGGAGATTGAAAAGGAGAAGCTGAGTGAAGAGGATCTCGACCGGCTCCAGCAAATGATTGACCGGGCCAGAGAGGAGGAAGAAAAATGAACGGTTTGTTTGATCCGATAATGCTGGAAGTCTTGACGGTATATACCGTTCTGGACATTGCCATCAGGTGCTCGATGATTCTAGTGGCCGGTTGGGCGGTCGCAGGTCTGCTCCGGAAATCATCTGCCGCCTCACGACATTTGACATGGACAACCGCGATCGTCGCCGTGGTGCTGTTGCCGCTCGTTACGTGGTATCTGCCGCAATGGACGGTCGAGATCCCCCTTCCTGTCATCTCTCAGGAAACGGAGGCCAAGCAGGCAACAAAAACGGTCACACCTTTCGCGACCTACGCTTTTCAGGCGCCCGAACATGGCGCTCCATCCGACATACCGCAGCAAGTAGCAACCCGGGCCGCAGAATCTCCCGTTGTCGAAAAGACCGGTGGCTTGCCGAGGGAGTCGCTGCCCGGACTTATCTGGCTGATGGGTTCCATTTCGATGGTGCTGTTGTGGTTATCGGGAATTGCAGGCCGAACCTACCTGAGGGTGCGTTCGACCGAACTCGACGGAGCCGATTGGCTCGGGCGCCTGAATGGATTTCGGAAAAAGCTCGGCATGGAGCGTCAGGTCCGGGTTTTTCGTAGCCATCGTGTGGTCATGCCGATGACCTGGGGGGTGGCCCGGCCGATCATTCTGTTGCCGGTTGAGGCCGAGACCTGGGATGACCAGCGAATAAACGCCGTATTGCTGCACGAGCTGGCGCATATCCGGCGGCTCGACAACCTGTCACAGTTTGCCTGCCAGTTGGCGCTCGTAGTCTATTGGTTTAATCCCCTTGCCTGGCTTGCGCTACACCGTTTTCGGGTCGAGCAGGAGCGGGCATGTGACGATCTCGTGCTTGGCAGTGGACTGACGGCACCCGACTATGCATCCCAGTTGCTTTCTCTCGCACGAGAACTCACCTACTCCGTAAAGCCAACCGCAGCGGTTCTTGCCATGGCCGGAAAATCTCATCTCGAAACAAGGATTCGCGCCATTCTCAATTCTCGCGAAAGCCGTGGAATCTCCCGGCCGCGCAGGGTAATGGTCTACCTCGTATCGGCAGGTTTGCTCATGGTGGCAATAGCTTCAGTGCGGCCGATCGGGAAAAAGCCGGCACAAGAGTTGAGTGCACAATCACTCCCGGTGATTGCTCGATTGCCGTCACTTCCCGATCTGCCGTCACTGCCTGAAATGCCGGATCTACCAAACCTTCCCGACCTTCCGGATCTACCTGACTTACCGGATTTACCAGAACTGCCGGCGTTGCCGGCCGTGCCGAAAGCAGCGCCTGCGTCACCTGATGCTTCCGGGTTTACGTCCGTGCTGTCAGCGCGCGGTGAGGCATACCAGGGACCGGTCGAAGGAACCTGGCGGGCCCGATACCGCCGGGATGAACTACGATTGTCGCTTGAGATCAATCGGGAGCGCGGACATCATGAAATGACGATAAATCTGAGTTTCGGAGAACACTCGGCGGTGACGCAGGCGCTTGCCGCCGAGCTGATCGACTTCACGATCGAAAGAGAAGCCGGTCGCTTCGATTTTCAAGGTGAGGGTTCGGAGGATGATGCAAACGGGACGTTCGTCTTTACGCCAAACGAAACTTACGCGGACGGCCTGGCCCAACGCGGCCTGCTGCCCGTCGACGGTTCCGGCAACGTCATCGATGGTGACTATGACCTCTTCGTTTGTGGCGCGCTGGATATCCACTTGGCTTATATCGACGAACTCATCTCCCTCGGATATGATGATCTCGACATGGACGACCTGTTTGCGGTGGTTATTCATGAAGCAGGCCCCGACTATATCCGATCGTTGCAATCTGCAGGCTACACGGACATACCGCCGGATGAGCTCGTGGCGATGCGCATTCACGACATCGACGCCGGTTATGTCGAAGACATGCGGGCTCTCGGCCTGAACCAGGATTTCGACGAAATCGTCGGGTTTTCCATCCACGACGTCACGCCGGAACGCGTTCGGGCACTTCGGGAGACGTTCGGCAACGACCTTTCAAATGATGAGATCGTAGCGGCGCATATCCACGACATCGACGCCGACTACATTGCGTCGATGCGGGGTCTCGGGTTGGATCTCGACTTTGACGAAATCGTCGGGTTTTCCATCCACGACGTCGATGCCGATTTCGTGGCAGACATGCGGGCCCAGTTCGGTGAGGACATCAGTGTGGACGAAATCGTCGCCGCGGCGATACATGATATCGATCCGGAGTTCATCGCAGAGGCGCGGGCTGCAGGTCTGGACCGGCTCGATTTCGACAACATCGTGGCAATGCGCATTCACGACGTGGATATCGCAACAATCGGAGCAATCAGGGCACTAGGTTTCACCGACGTCACCGCAAGTCAGCTTGTTGCATTGAGCATACACGACATCTCACCGGAGGATTTGCGGCAGCTTCAGGAAGAGGAGCCGGATGTCTCCATCGATGAGGCCATTGGAAGGATGATTACGGGACGGTGGTAGAGGGAGGTTTCAGGTTTCAGGTCTGGGGTTTCAGGTTATAGGACTTGACCAGTACCGACACCCGCCACATACAGTGAAGTTGCATTCCGGCCGTTTGGCACGCGATAAATAATCCGACCTGAGCCGGTGGGCCGCTCGGAAGGCTGCGAGGGGAGCGCGAGCGAGGGAAATTTGTGTCTGAGCTGCCGAAGGCAGCGAATTTAAATTTCCCCGCGGGACCGGAGCAGACTTCAGGCCCAGCGGATCCAGTCTTGATTTTGGGTTCTTTTCATCAAGGAAAGGAAAAAAGAATACTCATACTGTTTATTTGCACTCCTTTTTCGCCGGAAAGACCAGTGAAATTGAAACGCCCACAACTCCATACGCCCACACTACATCAATTCCACACGTCTCTTGCCTTCCCCACTATTTGACAAATTCATCCCGGTGCACTAACATAATGAATATTCTCCATATTATGAATATTTATTCATCAATAGAACTGTTATGTTTCCGAGCAGAAGGCTACTCATCCCAACGCTTATCGTGCTATTGCTTGCCGGATGCGCACCGGTTGAGGAACCGGCGAGTGAATCGGATTCCCGGAAGTCGCGCGTACTCGTTTTAACTGATATTGAAAACGAGCCGGATGATGCGCAATCGCTCGTTCGCTTTCTGGTTTATGCCAACGAATACGACGTCGAAGGTGTTCTGGCGACGACCTCGGTGTGGATGCGGGATACGACGCGGGCGGACAAGATCCGGGGACATGTGGCAGCGTACGGCAAAGTGCGCGACAATCTGCACGTCCACAAGGCCGAATATCCGCCTGCAGAGGATTTGATGCAAAAGGTGATGTCTTGCAAGCCGGTTTACGGCATGGAAGGTGTAGGGGCGGGCATGGATACCGAGGGGTCGGAACACATTATTTCCGTCGTCGACAAGGAAGACGATCGTCCGGTGTGGATTTCTGTGTGGGGCGGGGCGAACTGTCTGGCGCAGGCACTATGGAAGGTCCGGGAAACACGGTCGGCAGAAGAACTGGACGTGTTCGTTTCGAAGCTGCGGGTGTACACCATTTCCGACCAGGACGATTCCGGACCGTGGATGCGGGAGCAGTTTCCGAATCTTTTCTACATCGTCACGCCGAGCAATCCCAGGGGAAGTGAGGGATACGGCAGGGCTACGTGGGTCGGCATATCCGGCGACAACTTCCACGGCAACTTCTCCGGTCCGGACTCCAATCTCGTAGAGAATCCGTGGCTGCGCGAGAATGTCATAAATGGACATGGTCCGCTGGGCGCACGCTATCCCGAAATCGCGTATCTGATGGAAGGCGACACGCCGTCGTTCTTCAATCTGATCAAAAACGGATTGGCAAGCCACGTGAGTCCGTCATACGGTGGATGGGGAGGCCGGTACCGGCACTATCAACCGGAAGGTGAGCCACGCGCCTTCTGGACGAATGACGCTGACTCTGTGTTCGCACCCGACGGCAACTGGTACAACACCAACCACGCTACCATCTGGCGCTGGCGGGAGGGTTATCAGTATGATTTTGCGGCACGCATGGATTGGTGCGTGGCCCCGAACTACGCAGATGCCAACCACAATCCGGTGGCTGTCGTGAATGGAGATGAGTCGGTTGCGCCGATTTATCTCGACGTATCGCCGGGTGAGGAACTCGCACTCAGCGCCGAAGGCTCGTACGATCCGGATGAAGACGGTTTTACATACTCTTGGTGGGTCTATCGAGAAGCCGGTACGTACCCCGGATCGATCCCGGTGCGAGACGACGCTGCGCCGGTCAGTCACCTGACAATCCCCGAAGATGCCGCCGGGACGGAAATCCACGTGATCCTCGAACTGGTGGACGACGGTGAGCCGCCTTTGAGAGGATACCGGCGGGTGGTTCTTTTGGAAAAAGAAACATGAATCCTGAAACCCGCTTTATCCTTCTGATCCTTGTAGCGCTCATCCCGTGCAATTGTCTGCTTGCGCAAATAGCGGGTGACCGTTATTCCCGGCACCGGGTCATCATTACAACGGACATCAACAATGCCGGGGGAGATCCGGACGACAAACAGTCCATGGCGCATGTCCTCTGGTACGCAAACGAACTCGAGATTGTGGGCATCATCCCCGATTATTGGACCGGCGACGGCGTTGAAGCGACGCTCGAAGCCGTCGCTGCCTACGAGCGGGACTACACGGCTGACGGATCGCGTTTGAATCGTCTCAGCTATCCTTCGTCCAGCCATATCCGCGACCTCGTAGCCCGGACGCCGGAAGCCGCTGTCCGCAGAATCATAGAGGAAGCGCATCGTCCCGACCCGCGACCGCTATACGTCCTTGTGTGGGGTCAAATGAACACCCTTCGGGACGCACTCTTTACCGACCAGACCATCGCCGGGAAGCTTCGGGTACTCACCATTGCCACCAACGTGAAATACCAGCCCGACGGCGACTGCGATGCGGTCAACTGGAATGGTGGCGGCAGGCACGACATCTTTAATGATCCCCGGTTTGTCGATCTGTGGTGGCTGGAAAGTGACTGGACCTACAACGGCATGTTCGAGGGCCCTGAACCGAAACAGATGCTTGAAGAACTCTCCCAGGCCGGAGCGCTGGGATCGTATATCAGTTACGTCGTCGCGGGGATCGACTGGGCTCAGTATTTCCGTGTAGGCGACACGCCGACGGTGCTGTACCTGATCGATCCGGGTAACGACTACGACGATCCGTCGAAAGGTAGCTGGGCGGGTCGTTTCACGCGACCGCTTCCCGAGACACGACCGAACTACTGGACCGGAGTCGACGGCGGTCGCCAATGGGACTACGGTGATCCCTGCAGTACCTGGGAGAACGCGGAAGCCGTCTATGACGCCCGGATCAACACCCTGCTGGAACACAGGCCGGAATTGTACGAGGCACTGTTGGACAAACTTGACGGCTTGTACGAGTGAAGCACTGAGTGGTCAGGGAAAAGATTATCTGTATCTCAAAAGACACAAACGACGCCAAGAACCAAGCAGACCATGCAATCCAAACCCGATTGGACCTTCGGAGCCGGCATCTGGCTGTTCGGCCAATTTGTCGATCGCTATGCCACCGATGCCTACGGTCCACCGACCGACACACTGAAGATGATTGACAAAGCAGGCGAGGTGGAAGGACTGGAGGCGCTCGATATCAACGTACCCTTCGAGGATGGAATTGCGCTGGAACAGGTGAAGGAAGCGCTGGCCCGCAACAACATTCGCTGTCACGCGATTACGCCTCACAGCTATACCCGGAAGTTTCGGAAGGGCGGACTGACCAATCCCGATCCCTCCGTGCGGCGGGAATGCCTCGATCTATACAAGTGGGCAGTACCGATCGCGCAGGAACTGGGAGCAAAATATGTGAAGTTCTGGCCCGGACAGGACGGATATGACTATCCGTTTCAAGCAGACTATGATCAGTTGTGGCAGCTCTCGGTAGATGGCGTCAAGGAAGTGGCGGGGGCATTTCCCGAAATGCAATTCGCTATCGAGTACAAATTCAAGGAGCCGCGGACGCACATGTTTTTCTGCAATGCCGCGACGACGCTGCACGCCATCGAAGATATGGGTGTCTCCAATGTGGGCATTGTAATGGACCTGGGACATTCACTGTTCGCCAAAGAAACGCCGTCCGAGGCGCTACTGCTCGCTCATCGCAAAGGGCGCCTGACCAGCGTTGAAGTCAATGACAACTGGCGGGAGTGGGACGATGATCTGGCAGTTGGATCCGTGCATCTGCTGGAGACCCTTGAATTCCTGTATTATCTGCGCAAGATCGGTTGGGACGAAGTCATCCTGCTTGACCAGTTTCCCTTCCGCGAAGATCCCGTCCGCGCGGCAAGTGAGAGTATCGAGACCATCAAAAAACTCGACGCCAAGCTCGATCAACTCGATGAAGCGGCGTTGGAGAAGGCGCACGCAAAACAGGACGCGCTCGCGGCCCAGCGTCTGGCGATGGATCTCTTTCTAGGATAGTCGATGAAACGACAACGAATAACCGATCCCGCAGAATTGAGGCGGCTTGCCGACCGGATGCGCGCGCGAGACCTGCGCATGATCCATGAGGCGAACATGGGGCACGCCGGCGGGGACATGTCGGCGTTCGACATCCTCACGGTGCTCTATTTCAACGTGCTGGATATCGATCCGGAAAATCCGGACGATCCCGCCCGGGATCGATTCATTTTGAGCAAGGGGCATTCCTCCGGTGCGCTGTACACGGCGCTTGCCTATGCGGGCTTTTTTCCTATCGATGAACTCGAGACCTTCATGTCAGATCAATCACGGCTGAACGGGCATCCCGACTGCAATAAGATACCGGGCGTGGAGACCAGCACCGGGCCGCTCGGACACGGATTGCCGGTTGCCGTGGGTGCAGCAATCGGTGCAAAGATATCGCACGCGTCATGGCGAACATTCGTGCTCACCGGCGACGGCGAGTTGCAGGAGGGTAGCAACTGGGAGGCGGCAATGTCGGCAGGTCACCGTCAGCTGGACAATCTCTCGGTGATTATCGATCGCAACCGGCTTCAGCAGGGTTTTTCGACGGCGGAAACGGTCAAATTGGAGCCGCTTGCCGATAAATGGCGCGCCTTTGGATGGGAAGTAACGGAACTGGACGGACACGACTACCGGGGGATGATCGACGTTTTCAATTCCGTACCTCTCCGTACATGCAAGCCGACATGCATTATTGCGCACACGCACAAGGGGCAAGGGGTCTCATTTATGAAGGACCAGGTGGGGTGGCATCATCGTGTACCGAACGCGCAGGAGCTGGCGAAAGCCACACGGGAACTCGGAGAGGTGAAGTGATGGCAGATTTGTACGATTGCAGGGATGCCTTTTCCCAAACGCTTGTGACACTCGGGGCGGCCGATGATCGTGTCGTTGTGGTCAACAACGACTCCGTCGGCTCGAGCAAAACCGGCTCATTTCGCGATCGGTTTCCGGATCGACTGGTGAATGTCGGCATTGCCGAGCAGAATATGGTGGGCGTGGGTGCCGGACTGGCCAATGCAGGCAAGATTCCGTTTGTCTGTGCCGCCTCCTGCTTTTTGACGGCCCGCGCACTCGAGCAGATCAAGGCGGATGTTGCCTACTCGAACGCGAATGTGAAGCTCGTGGGCGTCAGTCCGGGAATGGCATATGGTCCACTGGGTGCCACCCACCACTCCATCGAAGACATGGCGTGGCTGAGGGCGCTTGCCAATATGACGGTGGTTGTGCCTGCCGATCCGGAACAGACGGAACAGGTTGTGCGGTGGGCACACCAAACTACCGGACCAGCGTTCATTCGTGTAAGTCGCACCGGCGTCCCGATGCTTTTCGACCAAGCCTACCGGTTCGAGGTGGGCAAAGCCGACGTGCTGCGTGACGGAAATGATATCACCCTGATTGCAAACGGTATCCTCGTTGCGGAAGCAATGAAGGCCGCCGATGCTCTCGTGAATCAGGGAATCGAGAGCAGGGTGCTCAACATGGCGACCGTGCAGCCCATCGATCGAGACGCCATTACCACGGCGGCACGTGAGACCGGAGCCATCGTGACGGTGGAGGAACATACCGTTCGCGGCGGACTGGGCAGTGCCGTTGCGGAGGTGGTCGTCGAAAATGCGCCCGTCCCGATGAAAATTCTTGGTGTACCGGGGGTGTTCGCACCGACCGGAAGTACACAATGGCTGCTCGAGCACTTCGGGCTGACTGCTGAGGGCATTTCGGACGCAGTGGTCGACCTGATGGCAAAACGCAGGATTCATGCCTGATACGCCACATATTCTGGCGATCGACGAGGGCACGACCAACGCCAAGGCCGTTCTGGTCGATGCGCGCGGCAAGGTTGTCGCGCGCGGATCACATCCGGTTCGACCGGTCTTCCCTGAGCCCGCCTGGGTAGAGCAGGACCCGATCGCCCTTTGGCAAGCGGTGCGACTGGCCATCGACGAATGTCTGAACAATGCCGGCAATGTCATGCCAGACGGTGTGGCGGTAACGAACCAGCGGGAGTCCGTCGTGGTGTGGAATCGGAAAAGCGGTGAGCCGGTCGGTCCGATGATAATATGGCAATGTCGACGTACGGCGCCGTTTTGTGCTACACTGCGGAATCGTGGATTCGGACAGCTCATTCGCCGGAAAACCGGTCTGACGATCGATCCTTTGTTTTCTGCAAGCAAGGCCAAATGGCTCATCGACCAGGCACCGGATGGAAGACGAAGGGCAGCGGCGGGTGAACTGCTCGTCGGTACGGTCGATACCTGGCTGTTGTGGCATCTAAGCGGTGGCTGCATTCACAAGACCGATGTCAGTAACGCGGCCAGAACACAGTTGCTCAATCTACATTCCGTTTCGTGGGATGCGGAGCTGATGGAGATCTTCGGTATTCCGGAGTGCACCCTGCCGGAAATACGACCCTCCGGTTCGCTTTTCGGCAGCACTGCCGCCATCGGTCCGCTGCCCGAAGGCATCCCGATTGCGGGAGTAGCGGGAGATTCCCACGCGGCGCTCTTCGGACAGGCGGGCTTTCGCCCCGGATCCGTAAAAGCGACATACGGAACCGGATCTTCACTCATGTCACCGATCCCAGAGCCCCTGATTACTGAAAGCGGTCTCTCGACCACGATCGCCTGGGGATTGGTAGACCAAACGACGTACGCTTTTGAAGGCAACATCACAGCCACTGGTGCCACCGTTGAGTGGTATCAACGCGTTCTCGGACTAAAGAGCGCAGAGGAAGTGTCGGCACTTGCCTCTTCGGTCGAGGGAGCCGGAGGTGTCTACGTCGTGCCTGCATTTGCCGGGCTCGGCGCACCGCACTGGCGTGAAGACGCCCGAGGACTCATCACGGGCATCACGCGCGGCACCGATCAGGCACATTTAGCCCGTGCAGTGGTCGAATCTATTGCTTACCAGGTCAGGGACGTGTTTGATCTGATGGCCGCCGAATCAGACCGGCCGTTGAGCACGCTGCTCGCCGATGGCGGAGCGAGCCGCAATGATCTCTTAATGCAATTTCAGGCCGACATCCTCAACCGGCCGGTCGTGCGGAACACCGGAGCGGATATATCGGCAATGGGTGTTGCCTATCTGGCAGGACTGGCCCTGGGCATCTGGCAGTCGACCGATGAGCTCGCATCGCTGCCCCGTTCACTCGACCGGTTCGAGCCGGAAATGCCTCCCGAAAACAGGTCCGGCCTGTACACGGGTTGGCAAGCGGCGGTTCGTCGAACGCTATACAACGAAGGTAAACCTCAATGGGAGTTGAAGACCGAATGATGCGCACGCCCGGAAGACAGGAAGAGCTGCGTCTCGTAACCCGGGTTGCCACGCTCTATTACGAGCGAGGGCAAAAGCAGACCGATATTGCCGCGCAGCTCGACATCTCGCAGGCAACGGTTTCGAGGATGCTGAAGAGGGCCGAACGGGAAGACATCGTCCGCATTTCCGTCGCAGCACCGGTGGGTACGTTCCCGCATCTTGAAGATGGACTGGAGCGCGTATTCGGGTTGAGAGAGGCCATTGTAGTCGAAGGTGCCGGATCCGATACGGAATTGCTCCGGAATCTGGGCGCCGCCGGCGCCTACTATCTGGAATCGACACTGAGATCGGGGGACACGATCGGCATTTCATCATGGAGTGAAACCCTGCTGGCGATGGCAAACGCCATGCAACCCGTACCGAGGTTGCGGAATGTCAATGTGGTGCAGATTCTGGGTGGCGTCGGAAATCCGGCCGCCGCCTCTCATGCGACACAACTCACACGCAGGTTGGCCGACCTGGTTGAAGGCAAGATGATCCTACTCCCTGCGCCGGGTGTGGTGGGTTCGGGACAGTCGCGCGACGTGCTGGTGGAAGATCCTTTTGTGAACAATGCTTTCTGCCTGTTCGATGAGGTATCCATCGCGCTCGTAGGGATAGGCTCGATCGAGCCGTCGCCCGTGTTGGCGAAATCGGGCAACGTCTTTCCGGAAGAGGGACTGGCGGAATTGCGCGAAAAGGGAGCGGTCGGGGACGTGCTGCTCCGTTTTTTCGATGCGGACGGCTTGCCGGTAGCTTCGAGATGGAATGACCGGGTCGTAGGAATGGGACCCGACCGGTTGAAAAGAACACGAAGGGCCATGGGACTGGCGGGTGGCGAACGCAAATTCGCCGCTATTCGCGGGGCTGTACGTGGCGGCTTGATAAATGTCCTGATCACGGACGAACCGACGGCTACACGGCTTCTTGCAAAGGATTCCAAAACACAACCGGGGCAGGTCCATGCCGTTGGCATGCACTAACATATCCTCCAGTACGGGTTTGGTTGTGTTCCTGACCGGCACCATGTTGATGGCAGGATGCGAATGGGCGACCGTACGGCCGCTGGATCCCGAAACGGGAAAGGCGATCGTCGAGGAGCAAACCGAACGGTTTGATCCGGAAGCGTATGCGTTGGATGTCTGGATTGACCGGTTGCCTGATGTTCTGGAAACATCTGCGGAAAACGCCTCCGTTCTCCTCCGGGAGCTAGCCCGTGATGATTCATCAGATCGTGAGTCGGCTCAAAGCGACCCATCCGGACAGCCGCCGAGTTTTCTCGTGCAAGGCCAAGGCGTGGTGATGCAAGTGGACACCACATCGCGTGTAGGTACGGCGGATGTTGACCTCTCGCCACCAGATGGAACGGCTGATCTCCGGTTGCAGATTGGTCCCGTCATCAGAGGGACCGCCCTGCGAGATGCATTGCCTTTTGTGACCTTCGATGCGTTCGATAACCAGCTCGAATTTGCCGCCGTGTCACGTGCGTTGCATCAACTTGTTGCGGACTCGGCCCTGGCTACGCTCAACCGATCGAATCTGGAAGGCGCCTCCGTTGCGTTCAGTGGAGCGTTCACGTACCGACGAGGCGATCCTGTAGTCGTCACACTAATCGCGCTACGGAAGGAGGATTAGTTTGTCACAGCCCGAGACAGAGCCGATCGTCATTGCAGAAGGCATCAGCAAGCACTACCCGGGCACGCTGGCGTTGGACGACGTGGATTTTGCTATCTATCCGGGCGAAGTAAGTGTCGTCATCGGTGAAAACGGCGCGGGCAAGTCAACCCTCATGAAAATTCTTGCCGGTGTGGAAGTCCCGACGGCAGGGCGGATCACGATGGAGGGACGGCGCATTGAGATGCACGAACCGAGGGAGGCCTGGCGATACGGTATTGGCATCATTTATCAGGAACTCAACCTGTTCCCGAACCTGAGCATCGCCGAGAATATTTTCATGGCGCGCGAGATCACGTCGTTGGTCGGCTCCGTGCGTCACAGGAAGCAGAAGGCGCGGGCGGCGGAGTTACTCGAGCGATTGGATCAGGACTTATCGCCCGGAACACTGGTGGAAGATCTCAGAATCGGTCAACAGCAATTGGTCGAGATTGCCCGGGCGCTGGCTGAAGACGTGCGTGTGCTCATCATGGATGAACCCACCTCGGCATTGAGCACCCGAGAGTCGGAGGCCTTGTTCGGTATTATCCGCGAACTCGTCGCCCAAGGTGTTGCGATAGTCTACATATCTCACAAACTCGACGAGTGTCTGGAGATCGGCGACCGGTTCTTCGTAATGCGTGACGGCCGAATGGTGGCCGAGAACGTGCGGGAGAAAATCGATCTCTCGTGGATCGTGCGCAACATGGCGGGGAGAAGTGAGGAGGACCTCTACTTCAGAAGTAACCGGAGCGCCGGAAAGCCGCTGTTGATCGTAAAGGATCTTTGTTTGCCGAGTCCACATAGAGGTGGACTGATCTTGGACCACGTGTCGTTCACGGTTCACGCTGGAGAGGTGGTGGGACTGTACGGCCTGATGGGTGCCGGAAAGACGGAGATCTTGGAGTGTCTGTTCGGCTTGCATCCGGAGGCAACAGGAACCATACGCCTGGGTGGTCTGGCACTCGATAGCATGCGCCTGGATGAGCGCCTGGAGGCGGGATTGGCGCTGATTCCTGAAGACCGACAGCGTCAAGGGCTGATACAGACCATGTCCGCAACAGAAAACATGACACTTGCGAGCCTCCGTGCGCACATGCGCCTGTCCGGGATTTCGCGGCAGGTAGAGAGGCAGACGATCACGGCCTATCAAAAGTCACTCGGAATCAAAATGTCGCACCCGGACCAGTCCATCACCACACTGAGCGGAGGCAACCAGCAGAAAATCGTTGTATCGAAGGCACTCCTTACCGCACCCGCAGTGCTCATGATGGATGAACCGACACGGGGTATCGATGTGGGCGCAAAATCCGATATCCTCCGGATGATCGACGGCCTTGCGGAGGACGGACTCGGCATACTGATGGCCTCCTCTGAGGTGAAAGAAGTGGTTTCGGCTTCCGACCGCGTGATCGTATTGTCTCATGGGCGGATCTCGGCAGAGCATGCCGGCCCGAAGCTGTCCGAACAGGCTATTGTAGCCGCTTCGGTGGACAATCCTGAGACCATGATACCAACCGAACCTGCAGGCTGAGCATGTCATCCAACAAACGCCGCGTTTCCGCGAAAATGCTGCTGCTCCAGCTGCGCGCCTACATTGCCCTGATTGTTGTTTTCGTGGTGTTTGCCTTGCTCAGTCCGTCGTTTCTGACCGCCGGCAACCTGGTGATTTTGACCAAGCAGGTAGCGATCAATGCCATTCTTGGAATCGGTATGACATTCGTCATCCTCAGCGGCGGGATCGATCTGTCGGTAGGCTCGATTGTCGGCTTGAGCGGCATGGTCGCGGGCTGGCTGCTAACCGAGGGCCTCGTCCTGCCTCTTTTCGGCGTTTCCATTTTCTTCAATGTCTGGATCGTAATGCTGCTCGCAGCCATGTCCGGTGTACTGGTGGGCGTGGTAAACGGTTTGCTCGTTACCCGGCTTGGAGTCGCTCCGTTTATCGCCACATTGGGGACCCTTTACGTAGCACGGGGAGCCGCACTGTTGATTTCCGACGGCGCGACGTTTCCGAACCTCGTCGGCAACGAATCATTGGGCAACACCGGCTTTCCAGCGTTGGGCTCAGGCACGTTTCTGGAGCTTCCGTGGCCCATCTGGGTGATGGTTGCGTTGACTGCGATGGCCGCCTATCTCGCGCGAAAGACGCCGTTGGGAAGACAGATTTATGCCGTCGGGGGAAACGAGACGGCCGCACGTCTGTCAGGTGTACGCGTGCGAAAGGTCAAACTGATTACCTACATGATCTCCGGATTCTGTGCCGGTGTCGTGGGACTCATCATCGCCTCGCAGTTGGTCGCTTCGCATCCGGCCACGGGTGAGACCTTCGAACTCAATGCAATTGCCGTCGTGGTGCTCGGCGGAACGTCGCTCATGGGCGGACGTGGCACGATCGGCGGCACCATCATCGGAGCGTTCGTGATCGGTATTCTGGTGAACGGGATGGTATTAATCGGTATCTCCGAGTTTTGGCAGATTGTAATCAAGGGAGCCGTCATCGTACTCGCCGTGGTGGTCGACCAGCTGCAGCAGCGGATGCAACAAAAGGCGGTGGTGGAGACAGCCTGAGTGCGGCTCCTTCGAGAGGTCGAGAAGTACGTAATCCGAGCGGAAACGACATGAACAGCTATCACTTGGCCCAGCGATCTCAGCGTCTCAGTGAGAGAAACAAACAAGCAGGGCAGCAGCGTACGCAGAGATGATCATAAACGGACAAGGCTCATTCGACTCTCTGACATGTAAAGTTTACACCACCGTTTGGTCCGTGTGTACCACTGATGAATGCTGGATTCTAACAGACACACGGCACAAACAGTGCGGAATCGAATGAACACAACAAGATTGCATCAAATGAAAAGGTCACTCATTCTCCTGGTTCTTTCGATGCTTGTCTTCGGCTGTGGGGAGCGGTCTACCGACAGCGAGAACGATGAAACGTCCAACCTCTTCGTCATCATCACCCCGTCGCATGATAATCCCTTTTTTAAGGCCGAGGCCGATGCCGCGGAATCGCGTGCGGATGCGCTGGGCTATGAAACCCTCGTGCTCATTCATAACGACGATGCGGCTCTACAGGACCAACTCTTCGATACCGCAATCGCACGAGATGCGGCCGCCATCATCGTAGACAATGCTGGGGCCGACGCATCCACGGCAGCCGTACAGAAAGCGAAGAATGCTGGTATTCCAAGCTTCCTGATTGACCGGGAGATCAACGTATCCGATGTAGCCGTGGCGCAGATCGTCTCGAACAACTACCAGGGCGCTACACTGGGTGCCGAGGAATTTGTGCGATTGATGGGAGAGGAGGGGCCATATGTAGAACTGCTCGGAAGGGAATCCGACACGAACGCGCACATCCGGTCTCAGGGATTTAATGATATCCTGTCGCAATATCCTGACATGGTCCGGGTCGCCCAACAGAGTGCAAACTGGAGCCAGCCGGAAGCCTATGAAAAAATGGAAACGATCATCCAGGCGCACCCGGATATCGAGGGGGTGATTTCCGGAAACGATACGATGGCGCTGGGTGCATCTGCCGCGCTAAAGGCGGCGGGGATGGATGATGTGATCGTCGTCGGGTTCGACGGCAGTCCGGATGTGATCGAGGCCATCAAGGCGGGTGACATCGCGGCAACGGTTATGCAACCGGCTGCCAAAATCGCAGAAATGGCAGTCGACCAGGCGCACGCGTATGTAACGGCCGGCTCGACGTCCTATCCGGAGAAACAATCGGTCGACTGCGTGCTCGTGACGCCGGAGAATGCGGATGAATACGAGATGTTTGCACGTGTGACAAGCGAATGACAAAGCGTACTGCGCACGAAAACGTAACATTCCATTCAAACTGCGGACAACTTCGGGTTCTGCGACACATCTACTTTCATGCCGATCAAGCACTGATCCTGCATGGAGTCGTTGCGGCACATCTCGCAAACTCCGCTTCCGGATTTTTGATGTCAACCGGCGACCTCGCCGTAGGGGCAGGTCTCGCCGCGGGGACCACCGGGACGTTGATCGGTGACAATGTCCATTATACTCTCGGCAGATGGGGACTTCGCAGGTTCAAACGGGTGCGCAATCTGCTCGACAGGAGCGACGAGGTCTATGCTTTCCTTCACAAACGGAGTAAGTGGGCGTACCTCTTTTTCCATTTTCCCGTTTACCTGCGGACGATCCTCCCGATGGAATTGGGTGCCGCCCGCTTCTCGCTGAAAACCTGGTGGTGGATCGATGCGATTGCCGCACTGTTGTTCAACGCTGCATACATCACACTCGGATATGTACTCGGCGGTATGTCCGGTGATCTCGTTGGAGCAGGCAAGGCCGGAAATACCATTGCCCTGCTGTTTTTCGCGGTGTTCGGCTATTGGACGTAATCTCTTCGTACGGACGTTGTTTCGCCGGAAAGGACGTTTGACGACCGAAAACCGGGATTCGGAGAAGAACGAAGCTCCCGGGACACAAAACGGTCAAAACCACGTTACCGGAATAAACGCAGTCAGTACAGAAGAAGCAGCCAACGGATGATAAAGGTTCGGGCTTTTAACATGGTTGATTGTGTATGGGCACAGTGCACTGTGCGCTGTGCCCATATCAGCAACCAGCCATTCTAAGGCTGAAACCTGAAACCTGATCTCTGAGCATGGCACTTGGCACCGACAAATCACTCACGTGGAATCGACTCGATGAGTTATGGTTCGATTCGAACGTGCAGGAGGTGTCTCTGGACCGAACGCCCTGGGTGATTTTCTCCGACCTTCACATGGGTGACGGATCGCGGGCCGACGACTTCCGCCTTAACGAAGACCTCGTAACAGGTGCACTTCGTCACTACCGGGAGGCGGATTCCTCGCTCATCCTGCTGGGTGACATCGAAGAATTCTGGCTGTTCGACCTCGAGCACATTCGTACGCGATACGATGACACCGTCTATCGTGAAATACGTGCGTTCGGCGACGAACGGATTATCCGTGTATTCGGTAACCATGATCTCGAGTGGGGTGTCCGGGACGATCCCGCCAAAAACGGTTTCATCGTGTCTGCCGCCGCCTCGGAAGGCGTCAAGATGACCGATGCATCGGGTGAGCCCCGGATTCTGCTCGTTCACGGGCACCAGGGAAGCCTTCAGGCCGACCGTGGCAGCTGGGCCAGCCGGTTTTTCGTCCGGCTGTTTCGTCCGGTCAAACCTGTAGCCCGAAGCACGCGGGTTTACAGGAAGCGATCGGCGACCCGGTCCCAGATTCAGCGTGATTTCGAACGCACGCGGTACGAATGGGGCAAAGATCGGGGTGTGGTCCTGATATGTGGCCACTCGCATCGGGCAATGTTTGCCTCCAAATCACATGCGCAGCGCCTCAAGGATGAGTTGGCACAACTTCAGGCCACCGGTGAAGCGCCCAACCCGCGCGAACTCGATCGCCGCCGTCGAAGATTGTTGCGCGAACTGGAGAAGGAAAAAGAGGCAGAGCGCGATATCGATTGTACCGACTGCGAACAGGAACCGTTGCCCTGCTATTTCAATACGGGATGCGCCCTGTACCGTGACGGCATCACGTGTATCGAGATCGGCGACGGCCGGATCCGGCTGGTCAAATGGGACCGCACGGAGGATGGCAAATTGAACCGTCACGTCTACAAAGGCGGTTCACTGGAGGCGATCTTGGGCGAGATGGCGACATCCACCGTACCACAGGCGTTGGTCTAGCAAGATTGACGGTGCCGTGTATCGCGCGTTACGGCCGGCTTGGCCGAGCCATAGGGTCTCGCGTCT
>CAZIIP010000001.1:68464-76871 GCA_964539455.1 uncultured Rhodothermales bacterium | reverse complement strand
CGGCCGGCCCCGCCTGCGGCTTCGTGGCGCAAAATGGTTGCTCGTTACGGCCGGCTTGGCCGAGCCACAGGGTCTCGCGTCTCGGCCGGCCCCGCCTGCGGCTTCGTGGCGCAAAATGGTTGCTCGTTACGGCCGGCCCCGCCGAGCCATCGGGATTCCGGATTGGATTGAAGGCTGAATTTCTTTTCCTCCGTCCTTCGTACGTCTTACTATTCGGTATGTGAGCCGTCTTCCCAATACAGGTACCGTATGTTTGGTGTGCATCGATATCCCGGAATGCTCTGTGTGGCCCTGGTATGGATGCTGGCCGGATGTGGTGGTGAGGTGGAGGAGCGGACGACCGCCGATGGTCCCATCCGCATCACTTATTGGTGTGCCCAGAACCCGCAGGAACGTGAATTGGCGGCCGAACTCGTAGCCGAGTGGAACGCGGCAAATCCGGATATTCAGGTTAAGGTGCAGCCGCTGCCGGCAGGACAGTCCTCGGAAGAAGTATTACTGGCCGCCGTCGTGGCCGGAACGACGCCCGATATCTGCTCCAACATCTGGCCGGGAATCGTTCCTGATTTTGTGGAAGCGGACGGCGTTTATCCGCTCAGCGACTTTGCAGATTTCGATTCATTGTTGACCGATCGGGTGCCGGCGGATGCGCGTACCCAATTCCGGTCGGCAGACGGAGGTTACTACCAGATCCCGTGGAAGACCAATCCCATCATGCTGCTCTATAACAAGCGGATCTTTCAGGAGGTGGGTTTGGAGCGGCCGCCGGCGACGTGGAGCGGTTTCATTGAGGCGGGGGAAAAGATCGGTCAGGACCGGGACAATGACGGTCGTCCCGACCGGTGGATCGGCTATCGCGATCTGCGTCCGATTTGGCACCAGCGCCGGTTCGACTTTTTTGCGATGTACGTGGCAGTTTCCAAGGGGAAAACTTTTTTCGATGCGGAAGGAAATCTGGCCATCGATCCGGATGTGACACGCCAGGTGTTTGGATTTTTCCATGATCTCTACAGCCGCAACTACTTTCCGCACACGACTTTCGCGGGTAGTCCGATTATGACACAACGTGTTGCCACGGAGTTTGTCGGGCCCTGGCAGATCGGCTGGCTTGAGGACAATGCCCCTGATGATTTTTCGTACGGTTTCGTGCCGTTGCCCAAACCTGACGGATTTGAGGGTCCCGACTATACCTTCGGGGATTTCAAAAACATCGTGATTTTCAACACGACCGAGCATCCGGAGGCAACATGGAAATTTGCCAAACATCTGGTCTCTAAAGAAGCGGATCTTCGCCTGCTGGAGCTGACACGACAGATTCCGGTACGTGAAGGTCTGTTATCGGATTCCACCTATACAGCGTTCTTCGAGGACAATCCGAATGTCACTCCTTTTGCCGAAGCCACGCCCTATGTACGGGGTGTCGATTCGGTTCCTTCCATTCAGGAGATGCTCGACGCCGTCGCCCATCAATTCGAGGCGGCTGCCGTTTACGGTGTCGTCTCACCGGCCGAGGCGACGAAAGAAGCGCTGGAGCGCATCGAAATGATCATTGAATGGAACAAGTAGCACGGTCTACCGACCACCAAACCAAGCGATAGTCGATTGGGTAAACGAGGACCCAGACGATCGGACGGAGGAAAAGCGGCTACGGGGCGTCTCCTGGCGGCACCGTATTTGATACACCTCGTTGTTTTTTTCGGGTATCCGCTTGTGTTCGCACTGGTTCTGGTTTTCCACCGCTGGGACGTGGTAACGCCGATGGAATTCGTCGGGTGGCGCAATTTCATCCGGCTGTTTCAGGACGATCTTTTTTTCCGGGCGGTATTCAACACCGGCGTTTTTCTGGCTTTGCACATCCCGCTGCAGATTATTGCAGCGCTGTTTTTTGCAGAATTGCTGAACAGGAAACTGGCCGGTCGCGGATTTTTTCGTACGGTTTACTTCCTGCCGGTGGTTGTGTCCGGTGTCGTCGTAACGCTTTTGTTCCAGCAACTCTTCGCCTTCGACACCGGCCTGATTAACAATATCATTGTAGCCCTCGGCGGCAGGGAGATCCCGTGGCTGGTTTCACCCGCGTGGGCCATGCCGTCCATCGCCCTGATGGCGACGTGGAAGAACATCGGTCTGTATGTAATTCTTTTCCTCGCCGGACTACAGCAGGTGCCTCCGGCGATCTATGAAGTGGCCGAACTCGACGGCGCGGGTAGATTTCGCAAGTGGTGGAGCATCACCCTCCCCATGCTGAATCCGACGATCGTGACGGTCGTCGTATTGTCGACCATCGGTGGATTTTCCCTGTTTATCGAACCCTACATCATGACGGGCGGCGGTCCGCTGAACAGCACACTCTCCGCCCTGCTGTATATCTACAATCAGGCTTTCTACTTCAATCACATGGGATATGCTGCGGCGCTCGGACTCTTTTTCGCGCTGATTATCCTTGTGGTCGTCATCCTGCAACGAAAGTTCGTGGAGGCGGACGTTTACTAGATCGGGTTGCCATGCACAAACTGCGCATTGACCGAATTCTTGTTTATGGTGCGCTCGTTTTTGGCGCGCTCATTTTTGCCTACCCCTTCGTGTGGATGCTATTGGCTACGTTCAAGCCCGAGATCGAGCTGGCGAGCCTGAATCCCTTTCCGACGATCTGGACGGCGGAGAGCTATCGTTTGGTATTCGAGAATCTGCCGATCATCCGATCCTTCTTCAACAGCGTGCTGGTCGTCGTCATTGTCACAAGTTCCGCACTCGTTTTCGGATCCATGGCCGGATACTCGCTCGCCAAACTCAAGTGGCGCGGTCGCGATACGGTGTTTTCGCTGATCCTCTTCACCATGATGGTGCCGTTCCTGGTCCTCCTAATTCCACTCTATACCCTGATTGTTTCGTTCGGATGGACCGACTCTCCTGCCGGACTTGCCGTTCCGTTCATGATGAACGCCACAGCGGTGCTCATCCTGCGCCAGAGCTTCGTGGCGATTCCGGGCGATCTGCTGGATGCCGCGCGGATCGACGGCTGCAGCGAGTGGCGCATACTGTTCACGATTGTTTGGCCGCTTTCCGTGCCGGCCCTCGTCACCGCAGGGATTATCGTCTTCATCGCGAACTGGAATGAAGTACTGTGGCCGCTGGTCGTCGTCCGCAGTGAAGAGTGGATGACCATGCCGCAGGTGGTTGCTCTCTTTGGAGTCGGAGGAGGCGCCGAGGCAAAGCTCGGTCCGCAGCTTGCCGCCGCCTTTCTTCTTGGACTTCCGGTCATTATCGCCTACCTCTTCTTCCAGCGGCACTTCATTTCGTCGCTTGCTTCGACCGGTCTCAAAGGATAAGGCGCACCATGAGCCACGTTGTTCTTCTTCGGCTTGGTCTAACGTACCTGTTGCCCGGCTTGCTGCTTGCAGGCTGCCGCAATTCCACGCGTGAAGACGGGCCAGCGGACCGGCTGGTCAATTTTGCGCATCTCGAAAATCTGGCGGAGGACATTGTGGCGGCGAAGGACACCGTGCGCATTATCCACATCTACAGCGAGTATCCGGAATATGGATGGACGGGCGATGAAGACGAGGGAATCGCATGTGTCGACGATGCCGCGCGGGCGGCGGTCCTTTATCTCCGCCGGTACGAACTGACCGGTTCTACGCACGCGCGTGCGACGGCTGAAAAACTGGTGCGATTTCTGATGCGGATGCAGGCGGAGAACGGTCTGTTCTACAATTTCGTGACGGACAATCGACTGACGATCAACAGGACACACCCGAATTCTACCGCCGATCGTCTGAACTGGTGGACGGCGCGCGCCATGTGGGCACTGGGACGGTGCGTCGAGGTCTTGGGAAATGATAAAACGGCCGATTTGTGCGCCGAGACGGCCGAAGCGGTAATGCCGCACATTCGTCAGGTGCTTCAGGACTACGGGGACACGACGGTCGTAAACGGCCGCACCTATCCTTTGTGGCTGATTCAGCAATATGCGGCAGATGCCACGAGTGAACTGCTGCTGGGCCTCGTTGCGCTGCAGGCGGCCGGACCAAATCCCGAACTCGAGCAGGCAATTGACCGGCTTTCGGAAGGGATCGAGATGATGCAGTACGGATCCGTCGAAGAGGCGCCGTATGGAGCCCACCTCTCCTGGCGCGAGACCTGGCACGGATGGGGCAACGCCCAGACACAGGCGCTTACAGTAGCAGGAAAGCCCGACGCGGCCGTGCGCGAGGGTGCTGTTTTCTATCCATGGCTGCTTGTAAACGGATGGATCTCCGAGTTGCAGATCGACGGGAGTGTATCCGCGAAAAGGTACCCGCAGATTGCCTATGGCGTTCGATGTGTAGTAGCCGGTTTGGCCGGGCTATATCATGAGACGGGCGAAGAGAAGTGGGCGGCTATGGCCGGACTTGCGGCATCGTGGTTAACCGGCAACAATGCGGCGGGCTTTCAGATGTTTGATGCGCAAAGCGGCAGAGGACACGACGGCATCAACTCGCCGTCCGACGTGAACCGCAATGCAGGAGCCGAGTCCACGATCGAGGCGCTGATGGCTTTACAGGAGATCGAACAAATGGAACCCGCCCTCCGTTGGGTGGACGTATCGGCAGGGGAGTCCGTGGACAAAACCAACGACGGCAACCACTATCGGTACCGAACGTTTGTCTCGCGGTCGGAGACGAACAGCATCACCGTATTGATCGACCTGAACAAGATGACAACCAGTCTGGTGACACAATCAGAGTTAGACACCATCATTCAAGAATGAGACGACGTATGAACACCGAACTCTTCAAGAGAACCCCTCAGCCCGTACTCGCGCCGCGGAAGGAAATTCCGTGGGCGTCGAGCGCCGTTTTTAATCCGGGAGTATGGGATGATAACAGAACCATTCATCTGCTTTTCAGGGCCATTCCGGAAGGATATAAAAAGATTCCGCTCGACGATCCGGATCCGTCGGGTCCGAAAACCGGCTTCGACGATTATGTATCGTATATCGGCTATGCTTCCAGCTCGGACGGCGTGCATTTCGATTGGAGAGACGAACCGTTTATCGATGCGGACGCGCCGTTTGACCGGTATGGGGCGGAAGATGCGCGCATTTCGAAAATCGACGACACGTTTCTCATTACCTATACGGCACTATCCGAGCCGGCTTTCGGCGCCACTGACGGAGTGCGCATCGGACTCGCAACAACAAAGGATTTCAGGACCGTTGTCAAGCACGGGGTGGTCGGACCGCCGGTACGCGACAAGGATGCGGTGATCTTTCCCGAACGTATCGGTGGAAAGATCGGAATGCTCCACCGCGTCGTTCCCAACGTACAGCTCGTGTGGTTCGACAGTTTGGACCAACTCTACAATCCACCGGCTTCGTTCTGGGAAAACCACATGGCCCATCTCGAAGAAAGTGTTGTAATGGGTCCGCTGCCCGGCTGGGAAGAGAAAAAAGTCGGGGCCGGACCGACGCCGCTCAAAACCGATGAGGGATGGCTGATGGTCTACCACGGCGTGGACCAGAACCATGTATACCGGGCCGGGCTCGCCCTGCTCGACCTGGATGACCCCTCCACGGTGATTGCCCGGCTGCCGTATCCGGTTTTCGAGCCGAAGACGGAATGGGAGCTTTTCGGCGACGTGAACAACGTGGTCTTTCCGGAGGGGAATTTTATTCGCAACGGAACGGTGCATCTCTACTATGGAGCGGCAGACCTTGTTATCGGACACGCTCAGGCAAAACTGAGCGATCTGTTGGCCGCACTGAAAGAAGACGGTAAATAAATTGGGGTGCAAGGTTTGAGCGAGACAGGTCGGGTGATTCATTCAATTGGCGCGGCACCGCAGATTACGCTGGAGCGGATGCGGAATGGAGAGGCCATTCTGCGTCCCCTTCCCGCAAATGACTGGGAATCGTCGGTCGTATTCAATGCAGCGGCCGTTTTGGTCGAGGAAAATGAAGAAATAGGACGGATCGGAAGTGGTATTGGGCTTTCGGGCGGTCGGATCGAGGCACTACGTGCGGCAGGCGGAATGACGGTCATGCTATACCGCGCGCAGGGATCTCTGGAGACGGCAGCAGGTGAACGTCCGTCGTCGCTCGGTTTAGCCGTTTTTACGCCTGATCTGGAACTCGTGTACAGGAGCGATCGGCCGGTGTTCGGATTCGATGCGTCCCATCGAAGTCTGGGAGCGGAAGATCCGCGCTGCACACGAATTGAAGACACTTTCGTGGTTTACTACGTAGGGCTTTCAGCGGCGGACAAGGGGGATGTCGACGGAAGGCGGGTGCGCGTATGTGTCTGCACGACCCGTGATTTTGTTCATTGGCAAGACCATGGTCCGGTAGCCGGTGACATTAATGTGGTGAACAATAAAAATGCGGCCCTGATTCCGCGTCCCGTGCACGGCAAGTGGCATCTGCTCCACCGCCCGATGGAAGGCCCGAACGCGATGCAGATACATCTGGCAACTGCCGATAAGCCAATGGGTCCGTGGTACGGTAAAGGGCCGATCATTGCGGCAAGAGTGTATCGGGAGTTTTCGAAGAGTTGGATCGGCGCGGCCGGCCCACCCATCCATCTCGAGAATGACCGCTTTTTAATGATCTATCACCTTGGGAACATGACGGCGAGCGGCAGGAAGGAGTACGATCTGGGAGCCGCACTGCTGGCTCCCGGCAAAACGCGGCCGGTTACGGCAAGGATGGAGCCTGTATTGCGACCGCTTCAGGCCGGAGAGCGCGTCGGAGACTCGCGTCTCGGAGTAGACAACGTTGTGTTCTCCTGTGCCAACTATGTCTGGAATGAGGAACTCATCGTACCCTATGCGGGAGCCGATAGCCGGATGTTCGGGGCGAAAGTGGGACTGTACGCTTTAGTGAGGGCACTAAATAAGGAAGCAGGTCGGTTGCAGGAGTGATGATTGAGGACGTTGATTCCGGAATCCGCAAGAGTTTCTGATTTCTCGTTTAATGCGATTAAGCCGTACTTCCCAAGCGCAGCGCGGGATACCAAGATCAAGAATCCCCTAATATTCCGAGCGCAGCGAAGGCTTCAGAATCCCGGTTATCAATTATAAGTTGATCTATGAGTTATGAATTGAATCGCAGAACGCAGAAAACAGAACGCTCAGATCCCCGCTCTACGCCCCCATTTCCCAGCGCCTGAAATACAATCCCTGCCGCACGATCGGAAGCGTCTTGAATTCGATCTCTTCCATTTGTGCATCGCTGAGCGGGGAAAATTCGGAAGCGATCTTCACGTTCTCTTCGATCTGTGCGATGTTGTCCACGCCGATGATCGTAGTGCTGACGGGAAGACTCATATTGTAAGTGAGCGCCTCTTTGATTGTTACGGTGCCGGGTTTGGGCGTCCGCAATCGTTCGGGCTGCTCTTCGGCCGGCGGCGGTGTCCAGCAGGACAGCATTCTTCCGCGGGTGGCCACCTTCATGCTTATGATGCCGACGCCTTTTCTCTGCGCTTCGGGAAGCAGATAGTTCTTGAAGCTGAGGTAGTGCACGTCGGCCGCATTGACGGCCATCAAGATCGAGTCGAAATCGTACCGGTTGAGCGCCTCTTTCAGAACGAGTGGCTCAAAGTGACCGGTAATACCGATATAGCCCACCCGCCCGTCGTCTCTGGCTTCTTCCATAGCATGGATGGCGCCGTCGTCGGCGAAAATGGCGTCCAGCTCATCCATCGTCCGCACGTTATGAAGCTGCCATATGTTCACGTGGTCGGTATGCAGCCTCGCCAGCTCTTCATCCAAGATCCTCATAGAGCCGTCGTAGGTGCGATCAGGTGTTTTGCAGGCCAGGAAGACCTCGTTACGGCGGTCTTTCATCACCTCGCCGATGTTCTTTTCGCTCACACCACGACCGTATACATAGGCGGTATCGATATAGTTGATACCCAGATCAATCGCGCGGTGAATGATGGGCACCGCTTCTTTTTCCATACCGGCGCGTTCAAGCGTGGCTTGTCCGCCGAGACTCAAAACGCCCACCTTGTACCCCGTATTTCCGAAGGCGCGCGTAGGCATGGCGTCGAAGGTGCGGGGATTGAACGGCTTTTGGGGAGTGCCTTCACGCCGGATCGAAGCTTCGGGGGCGGCGGCCGTAGCGGATCCGCCGGCTGCTACACCCACAGATGCGGCGAGCGACGACCCGATGAATTGCCTTCTGCTGATGGATGATTTTTTGTTTTTCATGTCGTGGCCTCGATGCGGGTTGATGAAGGCTGCGGATTGTCAGGCTGATACAACATCGGAAAGGGGACGATGTGAAGAAGGAGGTTGGCCTACCCGCTTCAATGCATTTTAATTACGGATTCCAGAAATTGTTCGGCCGGCTCCGCCGAGCCGTGGGTTTCGGATTTCGGGATTCCGAACTGAATAACGTTGATCAACACCGAATTCCGGAATGTCCTGA
>CAZIIP010000001.1:0-68454 GCA_964539455.1 uncultured Rhodothermales bacterium | reverse complement strand
TGAGCGGATCGAGGGATGCCGACCGCCCGAATGTCCTGAGCCCAGCGGAGCAACGATATAGTCGGGTACCGTCCGGAAACCATACCTTGCTCAATGATCCTGGATTCCGGTTATGAATTATGAGCTATGAGCCATGAACTGAGAGTTGGCCCTCGGTCTGCGAAAATATCGCCATAACATGGCGGCCGAAATGGCGATCTGCGTCGACAACGTGGCGAAGCCGGCACCGAAATAGGAGTAGGAGGGGATGAGAAGGGCATTAAGCGAGATATTGAAAACGGCCGCTGCTCCCAGCATCCACGCCAGTGCCTTCTGATCGTCCGTGGCAGTCATCGATGTGCTAAGCAGGTAATTCACCGCTGAAAAAGGAAACGTCCAAATAAGCAGTTGCAGAATCTGGATGGCCGGAGCAGATGCCGGATCCGGATCTAGTAGCGGTATGATGTACGGAGCGAGAAGGGTGAGTGTGAGCGCGATCACGACACCGATGCCGGCCAGTCCCAACAGGCCCCTGCGCATGAGCCGCCGGTAGGCATCGTTTGATCGCTCGCTGAAAAGCGACGAGAGCCGTGGCAGGAAGGCGGCTACCACGATGGAGGGCAAGAGCACCATGGACTCAAGGATGCGGAATGCCAGACCATATCTTCCCGCCGCAATGTCTCCCTGCATGGCCTTCAACATGATGCTGTCCGTTCGCAAATAGAGCACGACAAAAATGCTTGCCAACCCGAGTGGCAGGGCGAGGGGAATGGTTCGCCTGAAGAAACCGAAATCAAATAGTCCGGGATCGAATCGGGCCAGCCGGTGAAACAGCCAGCCCCAGTTTCCGGCCAGCGTTACGAGCATGCCGGCCGCCATTCCCGCGAGCAGCCATGAGGCCGACGGTTGAATCAAAAGCAGGGTCGTACCCGCGGCGATGACGAGGAGCTTTTCAAAAATAATGGAGACAGCCTCGTACCGGAGCAACTCGAATGCCCGATACAAGGAGCGGCAATACTCCGTGAGATTCATGGCCACCCCATAAAGCGCCGCAAAGAAGAGCGCCGTCAGTTCCGCTCCCCGCTGACCGAGAACAAATCCCGTGGCCATTACGACGACGATTCCCAGTAGTCCCGTGAATACTCTGAACGGCAAAAAATTTGAGATGAATCGGCCGGCCTTGCTTCTGTCGCGCGCCACCTCTCGTGTCGAAAACTGGGAGGAACCGACGTTCGTCAAACTCATCACGATGCCCACAAGCGCGAGCGCCGCCGTGACGACACCGTATTCCGCAATCCCGAGAATCTGCACGCAGACAGCCGTAATGAATACAAACCAGAGCGGTTTGACTACGACATTGCCGGCGCCGAGCCACGTTATGTTTCTTAGGATGCTGGGGCGCATGAAACCGTGGTCGTGCCTCGACATGGTTTGGCAGCCTCACGACCGGTCGGATACGGTGGCCATCGATTCGCGACCGGAGCGCTATCGCAAGGACAAACCTTCACGAAGAAGCCTGTGGGGAGACGTCGGGATCCACCGCCGAAAATTTTCTCGGTCGTGCCGTGGTGGTTTCGTCTATTGCTCCAGGGCGAAACTCTGCGACCGAGGGTGCATCTGCAATGATCTCAACATCCTGTCCTACATCAACCTGGATGCGATCGCCCTCATAAAGACGCGTTGTTTTTCGGTGAGGCGGCGAGCCTACCACAAGCGAAAGGGTGCCGGATGTCACGTGAATAACCATATGGATTAGTATACGAGTCGCCCGGATTTCGCACACACTGCACGGTGTTTGGCGCATACAGGGTGCCGGCAATGGTGAATCGGCAGCGATGTAATGCCCGAACCGTCGATCTGTTGCCCTACCTTATATCGAACCACAATGCACCCGCCACATGTTTCATCCGAAAAGAATTCTGGTACCCAGGGCGACACTTTCCAAGGCAAGCGGTATGGCCGACCTTGCTCTGGAAGTTGCCGGCCGGTTTGATGCAGAAGTGTTCCTCCTGCGCGTGGATCTCGATTCGGCAGCGGGATTTGAAAACTATCTCTGGTCACTTTCGGCAGACGAGGTAACCAATCGGGAAGCTGCACAGGCACCCGGAGTACCGCAAAAACCGATGGGTCAGGGAAATGTGCACCTCGAACACGCAGCGGCGATGCCCGCAGCCGCTGCCATTATCGACTTTGCCCAACAGCATGAGGTCGATTTGATCATGATGGCGGCATACACGCACTCCATACTGGGCAGGCGCGTATTCGGCGGGGTTCAACTGGAGGTACTGCGTTGGGCACCGTGCGCCGTACTCACGGGTCGAAGGGAGCGCGCCGCTAAGCTGGTGGAGAAGCCTGTCCGGCACATTCTCTCACCTATCGATTTCTCCGATCGATCTCGCAAAGCCTTTGATGCCGCAACGGAGCTGGCCGACCGGTACAAGGCCGGGCACACTGCGCTCCATGTCATCGAGGAACGCATCATTCCGCGTCTTACCGAGCGCGGATGGACCAGAGCGACTTCCCCGTATGATGAGTCCTATAGTGAGCACGCGGAAGAAGCCCTTCGGGAATTCGTTGTTGCGCAGAGCAAGTCGAATACACCCGTTTCGTGCAGCGTGAGCAAAGGATATGTGGGAGCCAAGACCGCAGAATTCGCCATCCGGAGCGAGACCGACCTCATAGTGATATCCGCAAAGGGAATGACGGACGACCCGGATGTGGAGCTTGGTGGCTCTGCGGACCGGATTGTCCGCAAAGCCCCTTGTCCGGTACTGACCGTCAAGTAGCACGCTTGGAGAATCGCCTGCTGTCTGAGGGATCTCGCGGCATGGAGGGCTACGGCCGCAGTGTGGCGCTCGGTCTTCAACGAAGACTTGCTACAGGCTGTCGGCATCTTTCCGCTTTCTTAGCCATGCCCGGTGGTATTCGCCCACGACCTGCGCCGGTCGCACGAATCCGACGATCAGTCCGTCCTCGTTCAGCACCGGGAGTTCCGGGTATTCGAGCTTTTCGAAAGTTGCCAGCACCCGATCGAGTGTGTCGTCCAGCGAGACCGAAGCAAACGGTACCGCGAGGTCGTCTGCGAGCAGTGCGTCGTTTACGGCTTCTTCCGAATCGAGATATGGCTGAATACTATCCAGGAGTACCAGGCCCGTATACACGGGTTGCCCGGCATCCAGGTCTGTCAAAACCGGAAGGACGATTTCCTTGGTTCGAGTGAACACGCTGATGATCTCCTGCACGGTGTGATCAGGGGCAAGTTTGTGGTAATACACCGGATGCTGGATGATCGATCGGACCTTGATGTCCGCGATGATTTCCGGTACCAACTGCTTGCTGTGAGCAGGCGACTCGTTCTGGTTGCGAACCTGCTCCTTATACAAGCTCCATCGGCGGGCGAGAAGATGTGCTACGACACCGGCGAAAATGAGCGGGACCAGCAATACGTAACTGCCGGTCATTTCACAAATCATGATGGTCGTCGCGATCGGCACGTTGGCGACGCCCGTGAAGAAGGTCGCCATGCCGATCATGACATACGCATGTGGCTGAACCGCCACTTGTGGAAAGACGGCCGCAAGCCCTTGTCCGTAAAGTCCACCGAGCATGCCGCCGATCACGAGCGAGGGTGCAAAAACACCTCCGGAGCCACCCGAGCCGATTGTAAACGATGTCGCGAGGATTTTTGCGAATACAAGCACAAGCATGAACGTCATCGGCAGATTTCCCTCGATTGCCTGCTGCAACCAACCGTACGATGACCCGAGGACGGCAGGAAAGAAGAAGGCGAGGGTACCGATCAGCGCCCCACCGACGGCCGGTTTAAAGGCGCGGGGGATCGGCAACGGCTCGAAGATTTGTTCCTTGGTCTTGTAGAAAACACTCGTGTACAGAATGCCCATCACGGCGCACACCACCGCAAATCCGATGAGCGGCAGCAGTTCCAGCGGATTGATGATTTGAAGCTGCGGGGTTGTAAATACCGTGCCCGAGCCCTCGATGCTGCTGAATAGAGAGTAGCCGGTTATCGCCGCGATAGTGGCCGGCATGATGCCACGGCTTTCGATGTCTTCACGATAGAGCACTTCGACGGCAAAAAAGGCTCCGCCGAGCGGTGAACGAAAGATGCTTCCGATCCCGGCTGCCATCCCTGCGACAAGCAGCATCCGGCGGTCGCGTTCGTTGAGGTGTAGGCGTGTGGCGACGTACGAACCGAGTGTCGCGCCGATTTGCGCGATTGGGCCCTCCTGTCCGGCACTCCCGCCCGTGCCGATCGTTACGCTCGATGCGAGCGTTTTGACGATCGCTACCCGCGGACGGATAATGCCCCGAGCCCTATGGAAGGCGTGTATCACACCGTCTGTGCCGTGGCCCTCCGCCTCCGGCGCGAATCGGAATACCAGCCAACCGGAAAGCAAACCACCCAGCGCCGGTACGAGAAAAAGCAGCCAACGACGCGCCGGTCTGAGTGCAGATTCCAAATCGAAGGGCGGACCGGAAGCCGCCTCACCGCCAGGGGCGGGCATGGCATAACCGATGAAATCCAGCAGTGCCAGCTCGGTGAGGAAGCGAACCATGTGTGAAAAGACGAGCGCCCCGACGGCACCGGCGACACCGATAAGGGCGGAGTACAGCACCCAGCGGCCGGTGATCTTCCATTCAAAACTGCGGTCCAGCAACCGCAGCGTACGCTGGTAGTGCAGTTTGATGTAGCCGAAAGGCTGTGGTGTCTTCATGGTCACACCCGATGCGGTCCTGAAATGCCTTAGGCCGGGGTCGGTTCACTGAAAAGGTGAAGGGATCTCGTCAGGGTGGGTTCACAGGCGGAAGGATGGCCGAAAACCCTTCCGGAAGCCGGCGAATCGCAGTGGTACGGCAATCGGCCTTGGATTTTTGAGATAAAAGCACGTATTGTTAGGATACTGCCTGAAATCGGCATATCGTACGGTTCTATCACTCTTTCTCTGGTGCTGCGTACGGCCATCTTCCCGTTTTCAGATCGGCGTTACGGTCAATCGGAGGCCCCCTCTTCGCCCCTGGTTGGCGCGTAATGTCACAACTCAGTCAGCTTTTCGAATTGAGGCGCCACCATGGTTCGCATCTCCCAATCTTTTGTCTTGTGCTTTCTCTCCGCATCGGTGTTGCTCGGTCAGGACGCCCAGTCCATTCGGAAAGGTCTTTTTCATGAAACGGAGCCACCGCGGCATGAGGAGACACTCGCTTCCCGGATCACGGATGTTGTGTACCACACGTTATTCGCCGCTGGGGAGGATGGATGGCAGGAAAACGGCAGTTGGGAGCGGGGAACGGTCGAAGGTGGACCAGACAGTGGAATGGCGGATATCGTGGCTACCGGTCTGGCGGGAGGGTACGGAAATAGCGAGAACGCACTATTGACGGGGCCGGAAATCGATTTGCCCACGCTGACGCCGGGCACGCGGCTGATGCTTATGATGCATGAGTCATTTGAGGTCGAGACCGGATACGACGAGGGGACAGTCGAGCTTTCCCTCGACGGCGGCCGAACATGGATAGTAGTTGACAGCAGGTCGGGAAGGGCGGACTGGCACGAATCCCGAACGGACCTTTCAAGATTTGCCGGTGAGAGAATCCGACTGGGATTCAGGATGAGGTCCGACGGGAGCGTTTCCGGAGCGGGATGGCGCATCGAGTCGCTGCAGATAGTGAGGCACATCGCATTGGCGCCGCGCGCGCTCACCGCCACCATGTCGTCGATAAACGCGCTGAACTTCCCGTTCATTTTCATGAATATCTCCGTCAGCAAGGACGGCGAGTCCATCAGCGATCTGACAAAGGCCAACTTCCAGGTTTTCGAAGACAACATCCTTCAAACCGACTTCTTTAATGTGGTGCCACCGGCATCCGGAGGCGGGGTGCGGCTGGCGGATGTCGTTTTCGTATTCGACGACACGTCGAGTATGGCGGGGGAAATCACGGCTGCAAAAGACAACGTAATCGCTTTTGTCGACGCACTGGTCGCACGCGGGGTTGACTTCGGGCTGGGTCTCGTTACGTACAAGGACAACGTCACGGTAAGACAGGGGGGCACGTTGACCACAAATGCGGAGGCATTTAAGAGCCTCATCGGCAGTCTCAGCGCTTCAGGTGGAGGTGATTTTCCCGAGAACGGCTTTGGTGCGGTACAGGTCGCATTAAACTCAATCGCCTATCGGGCGGGGAGCCAGAAAATCATCGTCCTCATTACGGATGCCTGGAGCCACGACGGCAGGGAAGAAGACTACATCGTGCCGACACCTCCGACGCAGGCCGGACTTATAAGCGCAATCAATGGTTCGGGCGCCACGCTATATGCCGTTGCGATCAATACCGCTCAATACGTCGGAGAGGGCAGCATTTCGGAGGAGACAGGTGGCGGTTTTTTCAACGTGACCAGCCCGTTTAACGAGATTCTCGACGACATCGCCGGCGCCGTGGCCAGTACCTACGTGGTCAGCTATCGTTCAAGTCGTCCGGAACCTGACGGTGAGGAGCGGGAGGTTCGGGTAGACATATCCGACGGTGAGGAAAGCACCACGGCAACCGGCAGCTATATCCCCGGCGAGGAACCGGAAATCTCGCTCACAGGCGCAACCCTGGCGCTGATGTCTGAAGGCCAGGCGCTCGAAGAGCCGCTCACGATATCGGCAGAGGTTGTTGACGAGGTCGAACCCGATGTGGAAACCGTCACATTGTTTTACAAGAATACTGAAGACGGCCTGGATGGATATGCCGCCGCAGCAATGTCTTCAGCCGGCGGTGACATCTATTCGGCAGTGGTCCCGGGCGAAAGTGTCACCGAGCCGGGAGTCGACTTCTACATAACGGCATCGGACGGTGTAATAACCGCGTCCGATCCGGAGACCGATCCCGCTTCGAATCCCTATCAGATTGCGGTCTTGCCCAACGAGCCGCCGGAGATCGACCATGATCCGGTCACGGAGCTGGTGCCGGAGGAACCGATTTCCATTCAGGCGACCGTCAAGGACGAAACAAACGAACTGGAAAAGGTCGAGCTGGGATACCGGAAGTTCGGTGCGCTGTCATACACGATCGTGTCGATGACGAACAGCGGAGACGACCTGTATACGGCTGCAATTCCGGGAACTGCAGCAACGGAGGACGGCGTGGAGTATTACATCCGCGCCGAAGACGACCTCGAGCTTGCAAGTTTCAACGGTACGCCGGATAGTCCGCACTTCATCGGACCGGGTGAAGTGAAGGCATCTAATCGGGTCGTCATCAAGGGCTCCGATTTCGGACTGTTCGACGTCACGGTAAAGGCGACCGGCGAGGACGGGTCTTCCCAGACGGTACAAACCAATATTTCGGGCGAGTACTGGTTCGAACTCGATCCCGGGCAGTACACGTTCGAGGCATTTCCCAACAAATACGGCCGCGGAATTCGACAGAAGGTCGCGGAGGTCTGGACCGTCGATGCGGAAGACCCTGAGTTTCCCCTCCTGGAGATGGGCGTGGTCAACCGCCGACAGGCACTTGGAGGTCAAATCGGCAGCCTGACAAATTTCGGTGATCCGTCGATCTACGGGCTGTCCATCCCTCTGGTACCGAACAAGCCGTACCGTGACGAGATGCTGAGTGCCGCCTCGTTCGGAAATTCGTTTCCTCTTGCTCCCGAGGCGACGGACGAACGGCTCTATCGCCTTTTTCTGGCAATGAGAGCCAACCAGCAGATTGCGTCGAGCGCCGCGGGCATTAGCGGAGACTTTGCCGGGGTCATCGTAGATCTCGCCGGAACGGCGGCGAGCCTGGGAGGGCTCAATGCCAAACTGGCGGGATTCCTGCAAGGCATGCTGCGGCGATTGGGAAACATTACGATCGCCCGCGGACTGGTCTCCTGGACCAAGCTCGATCTGCTCGTCGGCAAGTTCACCACCAAGTTCTCCGGTCTGTTCGACGCCGTTCGAAACCGGATCATGGACTACATGATCAATTCGGTTGATCCGTCGACGAACGGCGCTGCGCGCGTGAAGAAGTCACTCGAAATTTTGGTGGCGAACTACGTCGCAACACAGACATCGGCCAAGCCCGAGCAGATCGTTAAGGACAAAATCGCCAATGCAAACGCCTCTACCGAGCTGGTCAAGGCGATGTATGCCGACATGACGGAAGAGGCGATTCAGGCAACGTTGACACAGGCGGCGGGATTCGTTCCTACCGAAGACGCGATTCAGGTCGATCAACAAGCCGTGCAAAAACACATCGTGGATGCGCGCACGAAGACGGTCGCGGCTGTTAACTCGACGACTACCGGCAATTTTGCCTTTATTCTGGACGTTGCCGGAGCTATTAAAAACGGCATGGAGATCGTATCGGCGTCCCTTGTACCATTTTTGGCGTTTCCGCCCACGGCACCGGTTGCCATTCCGGCTACGGTTTTGTTCAACAGGACCGTAAAAGTGCTCAACCTGCTGGAACTAACGCTTAAAACCCGAAACCTCTATGCCCTGACCAATACACTTTTCAGCGAGCTGCCGAGAGAGATGGAGCGGGCCAACGCCTCAGCGTTTTTCGATGCGGGCGGTGAAGCGGCGGAAGAGGCCGCTTCCAAAAACAGGCCGCTTCCGAGAGCCCAGGTTACGCAGGAAGCGCAGGCGGCCTTGGCGACGGCACTCACCAAATTTGAAACCGAGCTGGCAACCACAAAAACGCTTGTCGATGAAAAAGACTATGTAACGCTTGTGGATCATGTGGCGGAAAAGCTGCTTCCGGCCGACGACGAGCTGGAAAAGGCGGCACGGTTATCCGAAGCGGTCGTACAGGGCGCTGCGTTCGACGGCGGGTCCATTGATTCGAATTTCAAGGAAGACTATATCGCGCTGGGCGACAAGGCGCTGGCATCAACGGCATCGAGATTGAAGCTCTACTTCGCGCTGATGGCCACCATTTTCGAAGCCGCGGCGTCGGAATCGGAAGACCTGGATAACGAAGAGTACACGTCGGTCAAGGCGATGTTTGACGAGGCCGTCACGGAAAGCCGCAACAAAACGGTGCTCTTCGCAGACGATCTCTCCGCCTTGCGCGACGAGGTGGCAAGCAAGGGAGTGGTGCGACCGACGGCGGCCGTGGAAAAGGTCGCGTTGCTGGAAGGGGATACTGCGCTTGAAGAGATCGATGCCTCGCCGAAAACCTTTACCGTAAAGGCCACGATCAGCAACGTGACCAACCAGCCGATTACCAATCTGAAAGCGGACCTGTTCTCGACGGGTGATGACGCCGGTTTGTCTCTGCCCGAAGACAAGTCAAAAACCATTGAGAGTCTCCCACCAGGAGGTAAGACCGAAATCACATGGACAACCACATATAACGGTGATTTTGAAAAAACCACCCTGCCCATCGGCGTGGGGTTGGAATCACCGTCCAAAGGAGTGCATGGCGGCGGAGCACAGACGTTGTCCATCAGCTTAAAGGATACCCGGGATGCCGATGAGGACGGGATGCCGGACAAGTACGAGACCGATTTCGGCCTGGATGTGTCGACTTTTGATTCGGGAGACGATCCGGATGACGACGGAGCCTCGAATCTCGCCGAAATGCTTCTGGGATCGGATCCCGGAAAGGCGGATACGGACGGAGACGGCTATAAAGACGGTGATGAAATCGAGGCAGGATCGGATCCTCTGGATGCCGGGAAGACGCCGGAGACCATCGCGATGCGCGCCACGCCGAAACTCTCGGCGATCGGTCCGGGAAGCGCCATTCGCGGCGACTCGGACGTAACGGTGGAGATCAACGGGGCCAATTTCATGGAAGGATCCCGACCGGAATTCGGTGACGGAATCGAGGTCCTCAGCGTCGCTGTCAAGAGCACCACGAAAATAGAGGCGACACTCGCCATTGACGGCGATGCGCCGGTCGGGAGAAGGGACGTGACCGTGAAAAATCCCGTCGGAATCAGCGGTATTGCTGCCGGTGCATTCGAGGTGCACGAGGTCCAGAAGGTCCCGAGCAACGTGATACTCACCTGGGATCCGCCTGCGACGATCGGAGACAGGCCCCGCAATCTCAGTACCAAAACCTCCGCGGCCGGCGTGGCAAAACGCGGACACTACGGCCTCGGAATTCCGGCACCACCACGAGGAAGCGCCGATGAAGCCGCGTCCAAACGGCTGCCGGACCGACCGTTGGGCACCTACGTCACTATCGATGAGATCGAACCGAACAATACCATCGACGAAGCACAGGTACTGCAGGGCACCTTGCCGATTGTGGTCAATGCGAGTGCCGACACGGCGGATGTCAACGACGTATTTATCCAGTACAATGCCGGGCAACCGGACGAGATACGGGACGACATCGAGGACCTCTATTCGGTAACGATCCTCTCACCGGGACTTACGGTGAGCCTCACGGACGCGGTTGCCGATATGGACCTGTTTGTCATCGAGGTGGTCGGTGACGGTCTGGAGATCAGAGGGGTTTCAAATGATGCGGGCGTCGCCGATGAATCGATCGAAATCGCTTCGCTTCCGGCGGGTACCTACCTGGTCGCTGCCACGGTTTTCGACGATGCGCCCGGCGGCGATGTGCCGACCGACTACACGCTGACGGTTGAGGGAGATATCGAAGGCGGCGCCGGCGTCACACCGACAGCCTATCACGTCTACCGGTCGATGACGCCGAATGCCTCGTCATCGGGCTCCCGCATCGCCACCACCTCCGGCGCCGCAGGTTGGTATGTCGATCTCGTGGACGGCGGGGAGACATACTACTACGAAGTGACGGCGGTCTTTGATGGAGCGGAAAGCAATGCGTCGAACGAGAATCTCGTGGATGTCGAAACACCGAACCGCGTGCCGCTCGTCTGGAATCGAATCCCGGATGTGACGCTGTTGCTTAACGGAGAGGACTACCGACGGGAAGTGCCGGGTGCAATGCCCCTGTTCAGGGATCTGGACGGCGATGTATTGTTATACGAGATTTCAAGCTCGGATCTTGCGGTCGTCCAGGCAACCCTGGAGGGTAACGTGGTAAACCTCGAGGCGACAAGCCTCGGATCTGCCGACGTGTCCCTCTCCGCAAGCGACGGCAACGGAGGATGGGCCTCGATGACCTTTCGGGCCGATGTTCCTGCCGCCGTAGCGAGCGAAACAGAGGAGCGTGTTTTACCCGACAAGTATGCGCTTTACGGCAATTACCCCAATCCGTTCAATCCGACGACGAAAATCCCGTTCGACGTGGTGGAAACCGGCCACGTGAGAATGGACGTGTTCGATGTGATCGGGCGCAGGGTCGTGACGCTGGTGGATCGCTCCTTGTCACCGGGTCAGTACACGGCTAATTTTGACGGTGCGGGACTGCCATCCGGTGTCTATTTGTACCGCATTGAGATGGGCGAATTCGTTGCGGTAAAGAAGATGTTACTGGTTAAATAGGTAGTCGTTTTAAATAGGTAGTCGTTCGTCTCAGGTCTCCGAGTCCTGCAGTGTGGTTGGAGCGGTATTGACGTACGCAGGGTCGTGTATCCCGCCGCGTCATCACTCATTCGCATAGTGCAAAGCTGGAGTCTGGGGCGAAATACGTAGTTTACACGATTCAAAAACGAATGGACTGAGAGCTGTGCGATTCGCGGCTCTCGCAGAGAGACGAAAACGCACTCCTTCTTCCATGTCCCCATCCAAGTCATTCATCAACCGGTGTCGAGGGTTGGTCGAAACGGTTGAAACGCAGATAGAGCAGATCCAAACGGCGGCCGACTGGTTCGCCGATACGATTCTTGCCGATCGCATGGTGCACATCTTCGGCTCCGGACACAGCCGGATCATGGTCGAAGAAATGTGGCCCCGATACGGATCATTCCCCGGCTTCAATCCGATCGTCGAGCTCTCGTTGAGCTTTCACAACCTCGTAGTCGGTGCGAATGGCCAGCGTCAGGCCATGTTTCTGGAAAACGTTCCGGGTTTTGCCGCGCGGATTCTCCGGAACTACGCGCTCGACGCGCGTGATTCCGCTCTGGTGATATCATCCAGTGGATCGAACGTCGTTCCCATCGAGATGGCGGAGCTGTTCCAGCAGTCCGGGCTTCAGGTGGTGGCGATCATTTCCAGACGCCATGCGGAGACGAGCACGTCCAAAGATAAACGCGGAAAGAAGCTGCACGATTTTGCCGACCTGGTATTGGACACCGGTGCGCCACCAGGTGATGCCATGGTTTCGATTGAGGGGCTGGATACGCCGGTTTCGCCGGGATCTACCGTAGGTGGATGTATGTTGATTAATGCGATCAAGGCGGAGGTGGCGGACCGATTGGTAAAAGCCGGTCAGCCGCCCAAGGTGCTTTCGGGCACGAACGTGATCGGCACCGAACGCGCCGCCGCACTCTTCGAAGCAGCATACGATGAACATGCCCATCGGCTGGCTCGGCTGTACGAGGCCGTTGGGGAGCCGTAACGTTCATGAGACCTCCCGTCTTCATTCCTCAAAATATTCCCGTTCTCGACACCGTTGACATTCTGGTTGTGGGATCCGGATCGGCCGGATCCAGTGCTGCATTGGCTGCACGCGAAACCGGTAGACACTCCGTTTTGCTGCTGGAGCGGTACGGTTTTCCCGGCGGGACCTCCACGCAGATGCTCGATACCTTTTACGGCTTTTTTACACCAGGTGAAGCGCCGAAAAAAGTAGCGGGAGGCATTCCGGATCGGGTAGTTGATCGGCTGGATGCACTAAATGCGGTATTCCTTCGTCCCAACACCTACGGAGCCGGGACAGGCGTTAACTATCATCCGGAACGGCTGAAATACGTATGGGACAGTATGCTCGCGAAAGCGGGTGTTCAGTTGATGCTGCACACATTATTGGTGGATGTGATCACCGGAACCGATGGGTGGATTCAGGCTGTGATCGTCTGGACCAAAAACGGCTTTTTCCGGATCAATGCCGACCGGTTCATCGATGCTTCCGGAGACGCTGATCTGTGTTTCCATGCGGATATCCCTTACGAGAAAGCGGGCGATCTCGATCCGGCCCAGACCCTCACGACCACGTTTCGTATCTGCAACGTCAATCTGGAGAAGTACGAATCTTCAGGCGGGAAAAAGATGCTGATGGAACACATGGCGGCGGCGGTCGAAAGCGGTACGCATGATCTTCCAAGGAAGAAGGGAAGTCTTCACCGGATGAATGTCGAGGGTTGCATTTCAACCGTGGCGGTTCGGGTGGCGGACGTAGATGCAACGGATGCTTCACAGCTCACCGCGGCCGAGCAGGAGGGAAGGCGCCAGGCCTTTGTTTACGAGCGATTCTTTCGAGATTGTGTGCCCGGCTTCGAGCGTTCGGAGCTCATCGGTCTCTCGAACCAGATCGGCGTGCGGGAAACGAGACGCGTATACGGTGGCTACCGGCTCACGAGAGAGGATTGTCTGTCGGTTGCCAGGTTCGGAGATCGGGTCCTGCTCTGTGGCGCTCCCATCGAAGATCACCGGCAGGCGGCAAGCGGTGAAGAGGAAACGGAGTGGGCATACGTTCCGGGCGGAGAGGCCTACGACGTACCGTACCACACACTCGTACCGGCCGGCCGGGAGGAAGTCTGGATTGCCGGACGGTGCTTTTCGGCCACGCACGACGCCCATGCTTCCTGCCGTTCCATGGCGCAGACCATGTCGATGGGTCAGGCGGCAGGGACGGCTGCGGCTCTGAGTCTGGAACATGACTGCGGTGCCCAAGATGTGCCGATCACGGCACTTCAAGACCGCTTGCGCCGGTTGGGCGCGGTGCTCGAGATTCCTGACAATGTCGCGCATACCGGGGCAGCCGACTGGTCAAAAAACAGGCAATCCAAAAGTAATTGACAGCGCGAAATGTCGTTCGTCCGGACCGTCCTTGGCGATATCAATCCAGAAGATCTCGGGGTGTGTTACGCCCATGAGCACATCATCATCGACAACAGCTTTACCACCTATCGGTATTCTGATTTCCTACTGGATTCGGTTGTTGTTGCGGCTGAAGAACTGAAGGCGTTTCGCAGGGCCGGGGGCAGGTCAATGGTCGATTCGATGCCATGCGACGCCGGGAGGAACGTGGCGAAACTGGCGGAGGTGTCCCGAAAAAGCGGCGTCCACATCGTGTGTCCCACAGGAATCCACCTTGCCAAATACTACGATCCCGGTCACTGGAGCGGATTCTATTCGGAAGAGGTTCTCACAAGGCTGTTTGTGGACGAAATAAGCGAAGGGATAGACGGCAATGACCTGAACGGGCCCGTTATCGATCGAACGGATCACCGGGCAGGACTCATCAAGGTGGCTACCGACGCCCGGATTACGCCCCGGGAGGAAAAAGTATTTGCCGCCGCGGCCGCTGCCCAAGCAGCTACCGGTTGTCCGATCCTCACGCACACCGAGCAGGGAATGTTGGCGATGGAGCAGGTTGCGATGCTCGAGAAAGGAGGGGTGGATCTTTCACATGTTTGTCTGTCACATACCGACAGGCAGCCGGATGCGGGCTATCATCGCGAAGTGCTGTCGACAGGCGTTCGTCTCGAATACGATTCGGCCTTCAGGTGGAAGGAACCGGACGGCAACCCGACGTTTGATCTGGTTGTGCAGCTTGCTCACGAGTTCCCCGATCAATTGATGCTCGGAATGGATGCCGCACGCCGGCGTTATTGGCGCGGGTATGGTGGAGAACCCGGACTGACATTTTTGCTCGATACGTTCAAGCCGCAGCTGGAGGCTGAAATCGGCGAGGAGCTGGTCCGCCGGATCTTTGTCGACAATCCGGCCGGGACATATCTGTTCAAATCAGTCCTTTCTTCCGGCACATAAGAACGAACCGATGCAGACACCGGTGGAGATCGATGAAAAACGCGGCTGAAAATGCGCAAGCGGAAATGTGCTTATCGGAGCCAAGGATCCTGAAGCCTGGGAACGAGAACGGGTACATATACGGGAGCCGAACGCCCAAATTTTCGAATGCTCTCAACCAGACAAACCAAAGATCTTGTCCTGAAGTCTGCAACTTGATACCTGAAACCTGAAACGTAATCCCTTCAATGTGCCTCAGCCCCGAATGACAATAAAAGTCCCGGCCACTTATTCCCTTCACGAGGTCATCGTCTCTCACGGTTGGGCTTCTCTGGCACCGTTCGAATGCAACGAAGCGCGAACCAGGTTGGACTACGTTGACCGGCTTTCCTCGGGGCGTGTCGTTGCACATACGCTGACACAACCGAGAAAGCACATTCAGGCAAGGTTGTCGGAAGAGGTTTCTGCTGCGGAAAAGCGGGAGATTCGGAAACGTCTAACGGCCATGCTGCAAACGAACGTGGATCTTTCCACTTTTTATGCGGCAGCGGACGGGGAAGCCAAGCTCTTGAATGCTATTGAGTGTGAGAAAGGACGTTTGCTCCGCGCACCGACGGTTTTCGAGGACATGGTCAAGGTGATTTTAACGACCAACACCACGTGGTCGGGTACCATGCGGATGGTCGGAAACCTCGTGCGTCTTTGGGGAGATAAAATGGGAAACGGGGACGACCGGTGTGCCTTTCCCGCACCGGATGTACTGGCCGTTGTTTCGGATACAATTCTACAGAAGGATGCCGGATTGGGATACCGTGCACCGCATATCAGGACCTTGTCCCGCGCAATCGCTGACGGTGAACTGGACGTCGAGGCCTTCCGATCCACCACGGAGGACACGCCGTCGCTGCGCAAAAAGCTCCTGTCCATCAACGGTATCGGTCCCTATGCGGCTGCGAGTCTACTGATGCTCTTCGGACGATTCGACCATCTGCCGATCGATTCCTGGGCAATCAAGCTCGTGTCGCACGAGTGGTACAATGGTAAGCCGGTAAAACCAGCCGATGTCGAGCGCGCATTCGAAAAATGGGGCAGATGGAAAGGTCTGGCGTTCTGGTTCTGGGACTGGAACTATCTGCATGATCCCGTCACGGGGGAGGACGCCAACTCATAACTCCGGACTCCTAACTCCTGGTTCAGAACCGGACCTTGAGCTTTGCAATCGTACACGTACACGTACCCGTACTCGTACTCATACACGGAATTCGGCACCCTTCGCTTCGCTCAGGGCATTGGGCATTCCTCGCTCCGCTCGGAACATTCGGCAGTTCGGACCAGGAACGCCTCGTCTCCAGAATCCCACCCAAACTCCGCCTTGCAGTGCGTTGAACATAGAACGTTGAACGTCCTTAGCTTGTAGTCCCTCGGGTACCTACCCACCGACAGGTTTGGGCTGATTCTGCGCGTCACGGAGCCCTGTCTCAACCTACTCGTCTTCTGATGCTGCATCAGGGAAGCAAAGTCGACCACAACCACCCCCTTTCTTCATACCCTATTTCCGTTATTGCACTGACGGTTGCAGTTTCATTTGTTTTCTTCGAAGGAGCGCCGCCATGGGGGTACGGCGAAGCCGGTTCCCATGCCCGGTTTGTATCCCTTCCCTCGGAGAGATTCGACATTGCCCGTCTTTCGCTCCTTTTTGAGGAGAACCGGGGCCAGGCGCCGGGAGCGGTTCGATTTTTCGCTCGGGGACCGGGCTACGCGGTGTTGTCGGAATCTGATCGGATCGTCTGGCGGAACCGGACAGGCTTGTCGGGTGCTGTTGATGGCTTTTCCATGCGTTGGATCGGAGGGAAGGCTGCCGAGGCCATCGCCGGAATCGATCTGCAGGGCTCGGAGTCACATTATTTCATCGGCAACAAAGAAGAACGCTGGCAGCAATGCGTGGTGCACTATCGCGCCGTTCGTCTCGACGGCATTTACCCGGGGATCGATCTGCTGCTGTACGGAAGTCCGGCCGAGCTGGAGTTTGATTTTGTAGTTGCACCAGGAGCAGATCCGGAAATAGTCAAACTGGGATTTGACGGGATTACTTCGATGCGTGCGGCCGGGAACGGCGGATATATTCTGAAAACGAAAGCAGAGACGTATCTGCTCAATGAGCCCGTTCTCTATCAGGAGATCGGAGGCGAGCGCGTATCCGTCGAGGGTGCCTTCAGGAGATACAGGGGACAAACGCTTGGTTTTTTTGTCGGAGACTACGATCGAGGATTCCCGTTGGTCATCGATCCGGTGGTCAGTGCCTCAGGCAGCTATCTGGGAGGTTCGCTCAGCGATGTCGTTACGAGTCTCGACAGAGATGAAGAGGGCTATCTTTACGTGGCGGGAGCTACACGGAGTGCCGACTTCATATCCAATCCGATTTCGGCGGCATCAGGTGGTGGAATCGTAGACGGATACATCGATTTGTACGGACCAACAGGCCGGACGATCAATGGTGCCAATCGAATCTGGAACTATGGATCCGATGCGTTTGTGATGAAGCTTAGTCGGGACGCGACGGAACTGATCTGGGCCACCTATCTCGGTGGTTCGTACTCCGAAAGCCCCCCGCGCAACGGAGGCGACGCGGCATTCGACATGGTGGTAGACGGATCCGGGAACGTCCTGGTGACAGGCGCGACGTCTTCGGGAGACTTCCCGGGCACAACGGAAGGTATGCCGGCACGCGGGAGCGCTTTTGTCGCAAAACTTGGGGAAAACGGATCGCTCACCTGGGGCAAATACCTGGGTGCAGGCACAACGTCGTGGGGCATCTTCGACGCGACGAACTACGCATATGGTGTGGCGACGGACGCGTCGGACAACGTGTATGTCACGGGTACGACCGGTGCCAGTGATTTTCCGACGACTCCCGGCGCTTTTCAGGGCTGTGGATTCGAAGAAGATGACTTGTACTGCGACGGGATTACTTCCTGCGGGGAGACCAACTCGAGCGAGATAGAATGTGAAGGAACCGATGCGTTCGTGGTGAAACTGGATCCGGAAGGGAAAGCGGTGTATTCCACGATTCTGACCTCCACCGATCACGAATGGGTGGATGGCGTTCAGCAACCTGGCGATGAGAGAGCCTTTGGCCATGAGTACGGCGCTGCCATCAAAGTTGATGCGGAGGGACGTGCGTATGTTGTGGGAACAACCACCGGGGCCGGATCCGACTTCTCGGCCTACGGAAATTACCCCACACACTCCGAGGCCTATCGCAACGGAATCGACAAGGAATACGGAGGTCGCCCCGGAGTTTTCGTCAGCATACTCAGCGACGACGGATCAGCGCTGGAGTACTCGACGCTGCTCGGTGGTTCCGGCGTGGAGGAGGGCCTGGACATCGCGCTGGATACCGAAGGCAATGTGTATGTGACGGGATACACAACGTCGGAGGACTTCCCGACAAAGGGTCCGGCCGCCAACGGCATTGCGCAAGGCATGTGTCGCGCGTGGGAATCGGGAAGTGCAAAGCGGTGCGGCGATGCCTTTATCACGAAGTTCAATCCGACGCTTTCGGATGTGCACTTTTCCAGGTATCTGGGCGGAGAGGGGCAGGAGTATCTGGAATCCGGTGCTACCGATTTCGGTGAAGACGGCGCAACAGCCATCGACCTTGACTCGGATGGGAATGTGCTCGTGGCCGGCTATACGAGTTCGGATTCATTCCCGACAAAAGACGCTTCGCAGGATACACTCGGAGGCCAAAAGGATGGATTCGCCGCAAAACTCGACGGCGAGAACGGAGAAACCATCTACGCAACCTACCTCGGAAGCACCGGAGACGAGTTTGTCTGGGATGTATTGGGATTTGATGCGCCGGACGAAGGCAGCGAGAAAACCGGTGACTGGGAACATGAACTGGTCGTCGATCTGATCGCGGGAGAAAGCACGTCTGCCGAGACGATTTTCTTTTCGCAACTCGAAAACGCCTTCGACGATCTGGTCGAAAAGGTGGGCGGCTGGCTGGTTGGACTCTCGTTTACCACGCCGTATCGGATGATTCCCGGAGGGATCGGCTACGACAGCTTCAATTATGATCCCGACGTCGGTGCATTTCAATCCACATTCAGCACCCTGAGGATTCTTGGAACGGGACTGATCGACGTCGAGGAAGTCGTGTTCGAGAATGGCGGTGCGGCGGATGTTCAAATGGTCACAGAGATCGTGAGCGTCTCGGACATCGAGGTGGTCTATGATCTGATCGTGGAACACGGCGCACCCCTGGGCGAACGCGAAATCATCCTGAAGCAAAAAAACGGCAAACCCGACATCAACGTAACCGATAACGCCGGGAAGAACTTCCTCGTCACCAAGGTCGCCGTCAGCTTCAACCAGGCGGTCGACGACCGGTCGCTGGATACCGAGGAATATCACCGAATGCAAATCGCCGGCAAACACGGCGCCATGCGCATACAGTTTCACAACGATCCGGATCGGGACGAAACGTACCGAGGAGAATTGCGGCTGAATGGCGTCACCGGACGCTCCTCTTCCGTGCAGGATTATCGTGCCGACGAGACACACACCGTAAACGAAATGCTCGGCGGCGGAGATTACTTGAGCATCCCCTATCCGGGAGACGGTGGATTTCCCGCCGGGACATATACGTTTTCGTGCGATATGTACGCTCCCGAGTGGCATTTGCGGTGTCCCGACATCGAGCGCACGTTTGTCGATACGCGCTCCCTCCTCCTGCCGCTCATCATCTTCGATCAACCTCTACCGGGAGGCGGAACACGGTCGGTTCTGCCCGCCGGGAGAACACCGGAAGACCTTGCAGACAGCGTTCGTGCCTTCCTCGCAAAAACACTGCCGATTGCAGGAGACAACCTGCAAATCGAGACGGTTCTTCGAACGGCCCTTCCTGCCGATGTACAGGCGGAGATTGATCCATCTACGCTTCGGCTGAGCAAAAGGGGCAAACTGATGCATGAGGAAGATCTGCTCGAGATGCTCGACGTCATCAATTTAATTGCCGCAACATCGGGCGATGACGTGGCAAACGTGATCGTCTCCTTTGTGCCCCGGTCGCTCATCTCCTCGCTTGGGTATACGCGCGGCGGATCATGTTTTGTGGTGATATCGGATGATTTCAGGTGGGCCGGTCCCACTGTCGCACACGAACTGGGTCACAAGCTCGGTGAGTGTGTGTTGAAATCCCGTCCGAGCCTGAATTTGGGTGACGAATACAACGGCGGCTGGTTCAATTGTGCCGTCAACCCACCGGCCTATCCGGTACCGGGAAAAGATGAGACGTGGGACTACGTTCTGAATGAGCCCTATCTATCGAACACCGCCTACTGTCCCGATTCGCCCATCTTGCTCGATGTACACGGTGACAATACGGGGGTATTCACGAGTCGGTCCGCCTATGACGCCGTTGAGGATGAGCCGCGGTTCTATTGGTCCGGTACACCCGGCAGGCGCAGCTACAGCTATATGGCGATGGGCCTCGGAGCGGAAGGAGGCACGTACTGGGTCAGTTCAAAGACCTACGATGCGACGCACCGAATGCTCTTGGCAGATCCCGCGGCATCGAAGCAGAAGTCTAGCCAGAGTGTCGCGATGTTCGAAATCAAGGGTTGGGTAGGTAGAGATAAAACGGGTGAAATCGTTCGCGTTGCAGAGCAAGAGATCACGGGTACACGTACGCCGGATATCGGTCCGTACGAAGCACGGCTGCTCAATGCCGGAGGCTCCGTCATTCAGTCCAAAAGCTTCTCCGTCTCGTTTCTCGAAAAATCTGATGAGCCGGAATTGGCTGACCATGCCTATTTCAATACCAGACTGCCACGGGAATCCGGTGCATCTGCGGTTTCCATAGTACTTGGAGAGATTGAAATTGCCCGGCAAAATTTGAGTCCGAACGCCCCCGATGTAAGGATCAAGAGTCCGATTTCCGGCCAAAACACCTCAGGCCTGATCGACGCCGTCTGGGAAGGATCCGACGCGGATGGCGACTCCCTTGTCTACAACGTGGTTTTTTATGCTGACGAAGATTCCGCCGGTGTGCCCGTTGCCGTGCGCCTGCGCGGGACGCGCCACCGTATAGACCTGCGGAACCTTCAAGCCGGCAGCCGCCCGGCCATCGGCGTTGTCGCCTCAGATGGCTACAACAGAACGGAAACGCGCGTGTACTTGAACGGCTCTTCGGCGCCGCGTATCAACGGCCTGACACCAACGAGCATCCAGCAGGGCGCAACCGGTGTGTCACTCCACCTGACGGGAAGTGGATTCGTAGACGGTACAACCCTCGCAGTTGGCGGTGGAGGAGTGACGGTTACCGGGATCGACGTGGCATCATCGTCTGAAATCTCAGCGACACTGAATGTTGCATCGGATGCTCCGACCGGCATTCGTATCGTCCAGGTATTCAACCCGGACGCTAGCTCTGCCGAAGCTGCGCTTCTCGAGGTGAAATCGAGTGGTCTCATGGACGTACAGCTCACCTGGCAACCACCCGACAGCAGTATCGCTAACGGACCACCACGCGGCCTTGAAGCAACCATTGTCTCTTCAACGTACGTGCAACTGGATACCGGTGCAGGCAAAACGTTGACGGCCCGGAAATCACGTCCATCGTTTCCCTTGATCGGCGCGGCGACGGTAGTCGACGAGGTCGAGCCGAACGATCTGGCGACCAGCGCCCAGGTGCTCTATGGGCCATCGCCCGCACAGGTAAAAGGCCAGGCGGAAGACGTGGATGAGGGCGGAATTATATTTGAAATTGAGTATGGAGAGAGCATCGTCGAGGACGACATCGAGGATTTCTTTGAAGTCACCACAACGGCACCCGGCATTTCGGTTCGGCTGGACAGCTTCAACGTCGACTGTGATCTTTACGTCCTAGACAAACAGACCCTCGATCCCGTTGACTTTGCGCTCACCGGATCCGATGCGGGACCCGAGATTGTCGAACTGCCCGACGAGCCGGCGGGAGCGTATCTAATCGGCGTCAGCATCTTCGATTCAGGTGGAACAGGGAACGATTCCACGCGATACGTGCTCACGGTCACGGGCAGCCTTTCTGAAGAAGGCGGGGGAGATGGGCCTGTCTCCGGACCGACACATTACCGAATCTATCGATCAAACCGGGAGGATGCCGTCTCCTCCGGAACCCGGATCGCAGAAGTGGAGGCAGATGCCGGACAGAGCAGTACAGCTTCTTACCTGGACAAGAATCTTACGAGAGGCACGTGGTACTACAGCGTCAAGGCAGTCTACACAGAGGCGATAAGCATGCCTTCGAACGAAGTCTTGGTGGAACCGCCCGGAACGGAGGACAATCAGGCCCCGCGGTTGCAGGACAGCCCGCCCGACATGACCCTGCTCGTCGATGCCGATCCCTACGAAGAAGACCTCCGTCGCATCTTCTCGGATCCGGACGGACATGATCTGAACTACTCGGCAAACAGTTCGGATCAGGCGGTCGCAGCCGTCCAGATCGATGGGTATTCGTTGCGTGTGATACCGCTATCCGTAGGAACGGCCGAAATCACGATGCGGGCGAATGACGGCCTGGGCGGAAGTGCGGTGGCAGTGTTTCGTGTTTTGGTTCCAACAGGCGTCGCGGCCGGTGATACACAGCCGGCACTGACCACTGGACTGCATCCAAACTATCCCAATCCGTTTGAATTCCAGACCACGATCCGCTACGAACTCGACTCAACTGCCGAGGTCTCACTGGAGATATTCAGTCTGCTCGGCCGGCGCGTCGCAACGCTGGTAGACGAGACAAAAAAACCCGGCCGCTATCAGATTCAGTGGAACGGTGTGAACGCTGCCGGTGGTCGCCTGCCTGCCGGGGTATACCTCTGCCGTTTGCGCGCCGGCCACGTGGTTCAAACACAGACGCTGGTCCTTATCCGGTAATGCCTGCCGCTATTGACATCTCTGTGGAGCACCATTGGCTCCAGTTCCGACGAGTTAGCCGGCCAAACAATCAAGTGATGCCAAATATCATAAACATTATATTATTAACAGCATAAAATGCTATTCCCTTTGACCTTTGACCTTTGAACGCTCAACGCTCCCGTGTCCAAACAAATCTACAAGCAGGAAGAGATTAGCGAAATCCTCAAAAGAGCGGCCGAGATGCAGGGAACGGAAGGGGAGGGTCCGTCCACGGGTTTGACGCTCGCGGAGTTGGAGCAAATTGCCTCCGATTCCGGGATTGATCCGAAGTTCGTGCGATTGGCGGCGACCGAGATGGTTTTCGGTGGGAATACGGGAGAGACGAACTTCTGGGGTGGGCCACTGAGCCGGACGGTCGAACTGGAACTGGACGGCGAGCTTACGGCAGAGATCTGGGAGCGGATGGTTACGGAGATCAGACGGTCGTTTCGTGAATCCGGGAGCGTGCAGGAATGGGGCAGGGCGTTCGAGTGGACGCTCACGGGCAACGAAGAGGTCAATGCCCATGTCACGGCAATCCCACGGGACGGAAAGACCCACATTGAGCTACACTGGTCGTCACCGGTACTTATCCTTCCGTTTTTGATCCCGTCGCTTTTGATCTCCGTCATCATGCTGCCCATTCTGTTCGGCAGTATGGCACTGGGATTGACGGGTATTCCGATCTATATCGCCGCGCTCGCCACAGTTTGGACAACTGCGCGTTTTGGCCTGGGCGCAGTAACCAAGAGCCGGAAGAACCGCCTGGAAAAACTGGCTGTCACACTCGAACGCATCGCTGCAGAAGAAATGGGTATGCTTTCCCCGGGCATGACGGAACCGGAGACTGCACTTCGGATGGAAGCGCCCGGAGGTATTTTTGACGACGAGGATCCTGGCCGTGAGGATACCAAATCCGCACAAAGCGGCAGACGCCGGGCACGCGAATGAGGTGTATTCAGCCGCTTGCGGTTGTAATCCTGCAATCTTTCAAATCGCTGTTCCTTTCCTGAAGTCTGACAGTTCGGCGTTGCTCATCGCTCATTTGGAGCTACCAACCTGCGTTGCCGGTGCCTTGTTCAGTCAATTCACAGGCGCAACAGCGACCAACCGGATAGTGTGACCGGCCGCTAGTCTACGTCGACCTGAAGGCTGATCCTGACGAGCCGGCCCGGCTCATAAATCTTCTGACCGGCACTATAGGGATCTCTGACGTATGACAGGTGCTGCGCGTAGGTGCGGTCCAACAGGTTGTCGACGTTCATCGACAGGACGAGTGCTCCCGACTGATAGGACAATCCGGCATCCAGCCGATACCAGCCGGGTGTACGCTCCTCGTTGAGCAACTCTGCAACCCGATTTTGCGCCGTCGCGGCGGTCAAGCCGAGGAATCCCGACAGTCCGTGTCTTTTCGGCAGCAAGAGTCTGACATTCCCGGTTAGGGGAAGGATTTCGGGCAGAGGATGATTTTCGTTGAGGTTGTGCCCTAGCGTGTATGAGCCCGCGGCGCTCGCAAAACGGTTTGCGTATTGCACATTTACGCCGGTCATGAGCGCACGAACTCCGGAATAGGTAACGAATCCGGTGGTTTGATGATCGACCCGTGAAAGGGCGGGGTACCGGAAGATGTGTGCGCCGAACAACTCTGCACGCCAGGAGCTGCCGCTGAGTGCGCTTCGAAGCGAAAGGCGCAGAGGTGCTTTGAGGGTCGGATTGCCCACCCACGCGGGTTTGCCGCCCGCCCGCCGGAGTGCTACAAACATTTCCTCCAGCAAAGGCGCCCTGGATCCGATTTCAGCTTCGATTCCGGCGGATATATTTTCCGTCAGCAACTCCGAATACTGGGCAACCGCGGCAAACGGTACGTACCATCGGCGGGCATCGGCATCGGGATAGAGTGTGCGGTGCAATCCAAGACGATCGTCGTCATCGCTTCCCTGAAGCTGAAAGCCGATTCTTCCCGAGAGAGACGTGTTTCCTGCGGAAATGCTGTGGTGAACCGACGCGGAAACCGAGGACGACTTCGGTATCATGTGTTGCTCCACATACATCGATCCGTCCGGCTTTTGCCGGCGGTTCCATCCGTCCCACCGTCTGTAGTAGATCTCGAACCGGTCGTTCGTCAAACCGGCCGTGACATTTGTCACGTCCGTCTCCATCTGCATCATGTCGTAGGAGTTCCGCAAGCCGGTATCCATCAGATGATGGGTTCGGTTTGCATACAACTTTGTGCTTCCGTAGGAGATGAAGCCCGAAACCAGTTTGTTGAAGCGCTCATCCATGTGCAGATAGGGGAAAGGAACGTCTTCGGTATACGAATACGAAACTCCGGCGGCGATCTCGCCGCGCCCATACTGAACGGAGGTTTCGTACAAACCGTATGGAGCGTCGCGCCGATAGTCGTACCGGTCTGCAAACGATCGGCCGGAGCCGTCGGTAAACGGGACGCCGCGCAAGTACCTGCCGGTAAGTCTAAGATTCCGCGCCTCAACGGAAAAACCGGCATCGACCGAGCGGGCTGCGCCTGCGGTCGTCGTTACGCCGCCACGCAGACGTCTCTCGTCTGACGGTCTGCTCCGGTGAAACTCCACGGAACCGCCAATTCCGGCGTGCAACCCGACGGAGCTGCGGTTGACTTTGACCTGGTCCATTTCCAGCGGATTAACCCGCGAGAGCGGCGGATCCATTCGAGCCGGGCAGGAATTGGGCGTCCGTTCTCCATCGATGACAATTTCGATGTCTCCCCTTCGAAATCCGTCGAAATAGACATCCGTCGTGAGAAATACGCCTCTTCTGATGAATGCAATGCCTGCCTCCTCCAGGGCATTGTTCACGAATTCGCGCGTCATGGTGGCTTCCGTCGCACCTAACGCGGCGCGCTGGGCGGTAACGGACAAGGGGAGCATTTCATAGACGCGCATGCCTTCCGTTACGTAGGTTGTGTCGATCTGGCCACGCGCGAAGGGGAGGGCCATGCAAAGTATGCACGCCACCCGGGCGATCAAGCTTGAGATTTTCATGGTTGCTTCTAGAAGTCTTTCTGTCGAAAACATAGGCGACCGAGCAGAAAGGGGATTGCGGACCAGATGACTAGTGCGCCCGCGGCGATCGAAACGCCGGCGAATCCACCGAAAAACCGTTCAAAAACGGCACCCGTATATCCCATCAACGCCGAGGCATCCAGTTGCATCATCAGGAGAACGCGGGCAAGATCAACGGGATTGGCAATCATCATGGCCAGTACCGGCTTCTCCAGTGGATACGATGCGAACGCCTGCAGCAGGAACAGGACCAACCCGTCGTATGCGAGCGTGAGTAGTAGCCAGGTAAACAGGGCTGCACCCATGCCTCTTGCCTTGTCTTCGAACTTTATGGCAAAAATCAGCGCCAGACCGACAAAAATGGCGGTCAGGGCACAGCCGGATCCAAGCACCACAATCAGGGCCATGTGATGCGATCCCAGTGATTGTAACCTGATTAAAAAAGGTAGGCTACCTCCCACCAGGAATGTCGCGCACAGCGGCAGAACCAGCCCTAGATACATGCCGCCGAAAATCTGGCGTCGCTGGAGCGGCTGAACAAGCAGCATCTCGACAAACCGGCGACTGTTGTAGAAATGAAGCGTTGCAAAGAGAAGCCCGACAAGCGGCACGACGAGGAGCATGATATTCCCCAGGCTAAGGACCGCCTTCGGCCCTCCACCACCAAAGCGGAAAAGCAGTTCACTCGCTGCGGCAAAAAACAGCAGGTAGGCAACGGCCCATTTGCTGCGAACGACGTCGCTTATCTCGTATCTGGCGACCTTGAGCGTGTGGTTCATGCCGCCCTCTCCACCAAAAGCATACCGGAGTTCATCAGGGAAGCAACGGCACGCTCCAGTTTGCTGTGACCCGTTCGTTGTTTGAGTTCCTTGACACTGCCCCTGAACCTTGCGGCACCCTCGAGGAGGAAAACAATGTCGTCTGCCAGTTCCTCGATTTCGCTCATTATGTGTGAGGTCAGAAGAACGGAGGATCCAGCCGATGCAGCCGCTACGATGCGATCTTTCAGAATGCTACTGGCAACGGGGTCCAGGCCTGCAGTGGGTTCGTCCAGTACGAGTATCTGCGGCTGGAATAGAAAGGCGACGGCAGCACTGACCTTCTGTCTCGTCCCGCCGGAGAGGTTCCGGACCAGTTTGTCCATTTCGGACGTCAGTTCAAAGGCATCGATCAGGGTTTCATCCGTTGTCACGCCGGCGCCGCGGAGATCCTTCAGCATCGCGATCACCTCTCTCGGGGTCAAATTGTCGGGAAACGGCGCACGCTGGGGCATGTATCCGATTTTTGCGCGGAGGCCGGCTGCGTCTTTGACGGGTTGACCGTCCTCAAGAACGGTACCTGCGTCCATGTGCACCAGTCCTAACAGACACTTGATGAGCGTGGTCTTACCGGATCCGTTGGGTCCGACAACGGCCGTGGTTCGGCCCGCTGAGGTCGACATCGAAAAATCCCGGAGCACATCGAGCACACCATACCGCTTGCTAATGTGCTGCATCTCAATCATATCGGCCTCCTCATGAGCGGGCGTTCATCCGCGAGTGTTTCGGGTGTAAAAGCCGGAAATACGCGCTCGACGGCATCGAGCAGGTCAATCAGAAAACTTCTCAGAAGCACGATTGCGGGGGCGTTCTGTTCGACGACGAGGGAGAAGAGCCGTACCGGATGGAAGGGCACATCGCCGATTCCATCCTGGTTCAAATCATATCCCTCGTATTCGTCCCAGTAGTTTTCGGCAAAGATGCTGTACGTGCTCCTGCTGTTGGTAGACACATCGAAGGTGTTGGCAACAAAAGCATTCCGTTCGAAACGGTTATCCTCCGCATTGGCCATTACCTTGACCGCCCAGCCATTGGAAAAAAAGTCGTTTCTCCGAACCTCTACACGATTTGATCCTTCCAGATAAATACCGGTCGTGTTACGATCGAAGCGGTTGTCCAGCACCGTGCTGTCGGTGATGTCTTTCAACAGCAGACCGTATGAGGCGCTGCCCCAATTGTGTTCGAAGGTGTTCCCCACCATCTGGACGTTCTTCGTGTACATAACGGCGACTCCGGCATCATTGTCGCGCAGAATATTCCCACGATAGTCGCAGCGGTCCGAAAACATGAAATGCAGTCCATACCGGTGGTTATGCTCGCTCACATTTCCAGATATGTAGCTGTCTTCGACGAACTCCAGATAAATACCGTCACGATGCCCGCGAATCCGGTTGTCGGAGATCCGGATGTCCTTGCAGTACCAGAGATGAATGCCGTTACCCGAACGTGACTCCGTGGTGTTTTCTCCGACAATCACGTTTCCTTCGATCAGGCAGTCGGCCGCCTTTGCCAAATAGATGCCGAAGAACGTGTCCTCGAGACGGTTTCCGGATATGATACAGTGCCGGGCTTCGTCGACTTTGATGGCGGCGCGGTCCTCGACGAAGCTTGTGCCGACGTTTCTGAACGTTAGCCCTCGTATCTCGACGCTGTCTGCCGTAACGGTCATGATTTGACGCTCCCCGCCGCCATCGATGACGGCTCCGGGTTGTCCGATCACGGAGAGCGGCTTGTCGATCACAATGCCACCCTCGAGATAGGTGCCGGGTGATACGTGAACGTAAGAGCCCGGCGGGGCCGTTTCGATGGCCTGGCCAATAGACCGGATTCGACCGTTCGGATCCACTAAAATTTCTTGCCCATACAAATTACCGGCGCCGAGAACGGTGACCAACAGAAGAACACGATATGCCCATTTGCCGACGTGCATTAAAGGATCACTCCATTCCGGTTGAGGGGTGTCCGGAGTGCCCGGTGCCGGGCGTGTCCGAGGTCACGAGTTCGACAACCTCTTCCCAGGTCAACACGCGTCCCGCAAATGCGTTGATAGCAGCATCCGGCGTCATGGCCGGACTGAATGCGGTCAGGTTCATCCCCATCGGACTGCGGAGGTTTTCGCTCCGCAGGAAAGTTGCCGAATCCAGCGGAATTAACTTTCCGGGATCGTCGAACGCGGTTACCCAGAGAGAATGCACGTCAAGCTTCGGGTTTGCGTCCGTATAGGCGGCCAGGCATTCGATGGAATCAAATGTGAGCGTCTTTCCTGTGCCGGTGACCAACTCCGTGCCGTACCGTTCGTCACTGACGGTCATCATGCAGTGGACGCAGGAATCCTCACCGTAGCGGATTTCGGCGGGCTCGGGCGTACATCCCGCTATTAGAACGAGCGCCGCAACTGCCACGCCCGCGGTAACGGTCCGTGATGCGGTCTTTTGCCGACGGTTGCTGCGCCATTCATGCCAGGAAAGCACCACTCCCGTACCAAGAGCAACGAGGGCCAGCCAGCCACCGGCTGCCGGCCAGGAGTGTGCGACAAAGTTCAGCAACACTTTGCTTCCAATGAGAGGGGGCTGATAGGACATACCTGGAATTTTGATGATGGCGGTTTCCATGTCGAGGTTGTGGCCGTAGTCATATTCCCAGAGGTAGAAATCGACCAGACCCGTGGTCGCAACGGCGACAAACAGCAACGTCCAGGTATAGAGCAGCCATCGCTTGCCGGCTGCCGCCGTGGTCAGGCCCAGCAGCACGAGAAAGCCGATCAACCACGGCATGATGCGCAGTTCCGGAATGCTGTCCGGTTCAATGCGCTTCATTCCGATGTAGTGATTAAGATTGTTGATGTTGCCGAGGTCGTATTCTTCTACCCCCGTCACATCGTTGATGCGGATGTACATCCCGATGCCTTCCGGATACTGCGGTGCTTCCAGGGAGATTTTCCACAGAGGAAGCACGTAGAGTCCGGCAAGCATCAGCGCTGCGATGACCAGTATGATCCTGTTTCTCGGTTGCATTTCGCAGATCAATTCCGGTGGGAAGACTCACCGGACGGGCGCGGGTTTGGCACCCGTCCGGTGCAGTAGGTTTACGGGGTGATGAGTTCCGCCGTACCGTAGGCGAGCGGGACGTCTGATCCGGCCGGTGAGACCCGGATGTAGCCCTGCATTTCCTGGTGAAGGGCAGAGCAGAAATCGGTGCAGTAGAAGGGAAACACGCCGACCCGCTGGGGCTCCCAGGTCAGGGTTCGCGTCTGGCCCGGCATGATCAGCAACTCGGAATTGTTTGCGCCGATGACGGCGAAGCCATGGGGCACGTCCCAGTCCTGCTCGAGATTGGTCACGTGGAAGTACACATGATCACCGACACGAATCCCCTCGATATTGTCCGGTGCAAAGTGGCTCCGGATCGCGCTCATGTAGACATGCACTTCGTTTCCGTCGCGTTCGACCCGTGTTTCACCTTCACTGGTGACGGCATACGGATGATGGTTCTCCTCGAGCGGGTACATTTTGACCTGCTGGTCCATAATGAGCTCGGCGGGGATGCCTTGCGCGTAATGTGGCTCGCCCATCGTCGGGAAGTCAAGCAATATGCGCATCTTGTCACCGCTGATGTCGATCAACTGGGCCGCATGTGCCAGTTCAGGACCGGTGGGTAAATAGCGGTCTTTTGTGATTTTGTTGAGGGCGACCAGGTACTTGCCCGACGGTTCCCTGCTGTCGCCGCCGGGTATCATGAGGTGTCCGACCGAATAGTAGACCGGAATGCGGTCTACAACCTCGAAGGTTTCCAGGCTCCACTTCACGATCTCCGACGTAATAAATGCCGTCGTGTAGGCGTAGCCGTTTCCATCGAATTCGGTGTGGAGCGGTCCGAGACCAGGGTTTTCGACTTCACCCGCAATCACGGATTCATACTGCAGCACGGGAATCCCGTCTACCACCGTCTCGAACTCCTCGTTTTCGATCGCCTGGATCATTTTGGAGAATGAGTGAACCGGGATGACAGTTGCCAGCTTGCCGCCCGCGACGATGAACTCGCCCGTCGGATCGACATCTACGCCGTGCGGTGATTTCGGGGTGGGGAGGAAGTAAACCAGGTTCTCACAGTCGGACGGTTCCAGGACGGTCACGCTATCATGCATGTCCGACACGGCGTGATCGGTTTCGTCGATATAGTTGTGGACGTAGGATGCCTGCATTTCCCGGGCATTGCCCTGTGCCACGCACTCTTCCGCCCGGCGCCAGTTGACCGCGGCGACGAAGTCCTTGTCGTTCTGCGAAGCATTTACTTCAAGCAGCGTGTGGGCTTCTTCCGAGTTATAGGATGTAAAGAACATCCAGCCGTCAGATGGTCCTTTGCCGGCATGTGCGAGGTCATAATTGTATCCGGGGACGAGAATCTGAAAGGAGACGTCCATTTCGTCGGGCCGGTCGGCCCGGATGAAGCTCAGCATACCCTTGAAGTTTCCCTTATACTCGGCAATCGGCATGTCACGCTGTGGCACCGGGACCGCAAATCGCGTCGTCGCAACGATATACTCCGAGTTTGGCGTGATGAACGGCGAACCGTGGTTTCCGGCCGAGTTGGGTATCTCTACAATTTCATCCGTTTCGAATCGGGTGAGGTCGATGCGTGCCACGCGTGGCGTGTTATTCGCATTGATGAAGATCCAGCGGCCATCGGGAACGCCGTCCGTCATCGAAAGCTCGGGATGATGGGCATCGTCCCATGGTATGAAGCCGTAAGAGGTATTCAGCATAGCCTTGGACTCTTCGGAATAACCCCAGCCGTTTTCGGGGTGCTGCGAGAAGACGGCGATCGTCTTAAGTAGCCGTCCCGAAGGAAGCCCGTGAACGGTAAGCTGTCCACTAAAGCCGCCGGACATAAAGGCGTAGAATTCATCGTATGAGCCGGGCGGTACATATACTTTCGCGGCCGCATCCGCATCACCGGCGACCGGTGATCCGATATTTCTGCATCCTTGTGATGCCAGAAGGGCTGCGACACCGACCCCGGCGAGAGTCAGGATGATCCAGGTTTTTGTTTTCATGGCACTATGTTGTGACGTGGGGTGAATATTTTGTCGAGTGAAGCACGATTTTACCGCGCGGATCGTCTAGGTCGAATCGGCCGCTTGCCGGAGGTATTCCAGAATCGCCCGTGCCTCGTCTTCCGTGAGTTGCTGATTGGGCATGGGCGTGAGATATTCGGTCAGCAAGGCCCTCACTTCGGGATGTTGCTGAACCATCCCCTCCGGATTCAGGATCATGTTCATGATGAACTCGGGCGAACGTCTGGTCGTGACGTCTCCCAGCGGCGGTGCTACATACCGAGAGTCCAGCCTGTGACAGGCCGTGCACTTGACGGTGAATAACTCCTCTCCCTCTGCAACCAAATCAGCATCTATCGCACCCAGCGAAATTTCCCTGACCGGCCCAAATCCGATTCGAAGCTGCTCCTCTGACGGACCCTCCGGCTCCGCCGCTCCTGCATCACCAGATGAACCGCCGCATCCCGGCGACAAACTCAGGACAAGCACTATCAAACCCGCAAGCAGTCCTGCGGCAGGTCTGTGACAATAAGACATAGGACTATTTTATCCGATTATTGAGCAGAAAAAGAATAAACCGGTGGGGGTTATGTCAACTGCTCCGATTTAAGATCACCGATGGTTGTTGTATCGACGAAGGTTTGAACACTGGCCCTGACCAAGTCCCACGAACCGTGTAAGGAGCAGGTCTGCAGATCAGGTTGGGCCCGCGGATGAAAGGGACAAACATCCAGCCACGACAGGTCATCCAACGCGCGTACGAGGTTCCGTATAGGAAGGTCTTCCGCCTTCGGTTGCAACCGAACACCGCCTTGAGGTCCACGCTGAGATTCCAGTATTCCAGCGCGTGTCAGTCGTTGCACGACCTTTGCCAAAACGCAAGGCGCAATCCCCAGGATCTCTCCCAGTCGTCGCACTGAGATGAAGCCGCAATCCTGCATTTCTGCCAGACTACCACATATCATCATACCGTATCGACAGGTCTTGGACCACATATAGGTATTAGGAGTCCTTTATCTGAATTATAGGTCAAACCTCCGTGATTGTCAATAGGGCGGGGCGGTCTTCTACGCCTCTGCTAGGGGCAGGGGATACGCCCTTCGAGGCGCAGGTCTTCGGCTTGAATCTCCGAGGCGGTCGCTTCGATCGTCTTCCGGGAGAGCATTTCTTGAATGAGGGCGCGTTGTCGGGCCCATTCGTCGTGAAGCGGACAAGGAGTGCAGTCCCCGCATCCGGGCAATCCGAGTACGCAATTCGTGAACAAACCGTCGCCGTCTATCGCGGTGACGACATCCTGGAGCGTGATACCTGATGCGGGTCGTGCGAGCGTCACGCCACCCTTGGGCCCCCTGAATGATTGCAGCAGTCCTGCCTTTGTAAGTTTCTGGAAGATTTTGGTCAAAAAATGGAAAGAGATGTCCAGTTTCTCACTGATCTCACTGATCGGCAGGTAACCGCCGTTATGGTTTGCGGCCAGGTAGAGCGTAGCCCTGATTCCATACTCCGCACCACGCGAAAATAGCATTGTATTCGTCAAATTAAGACATATAGGTCTTTATTGCGGATACTCTGAAATCTCAAACAAGTTCGGCTCCAGACCGCTCTTCTTCGAGGGCTGCCTAATCGTGTAAAGTCGGCCTCGCTCACCATCTTTTCAAAACAGCATCCTTCCCGACGGTCAACGTGATCGTCTTATCAAACCCGCACGGCACTTGATAGTGGATAAAAGACTCTCATATCTTATTCTATACATCACGCTTGTGTTTTGCAGATGAGCAGGGAACACAGGGGCGCTGGATTTCTGACACCAAACAAAGGAAGAATGCAAACAACCAATCTGGCTCTGACCGGCTCCATTGTTCTGGTTATGGGAGTTTTGTTGAGCGCTTGCGGACCCGATTCGCCGGCCGAGTCATTTGACGCAGCGGCCACCGGGAGCAATCGTGGGCAGGCGTATGTCGTGGATGACGTATCGGAGAAGAACATTCTCCAGGTTGCCATGGCCTCGCCGGATCACAGCACGCTGGCCGCTGCCGTTGAGGCGGCATCCATGGAAAACGTGCTCGTAAACGCCGGACCGCTGACCGTTTTCGCTCCCACGAACGCTGCATTCGAGGCGTTGCCGGACGGTACCGTCGAGACGCTCCTAAAACCGGAAAACAAGAGCAAACTGGCAGCAATCATTACCTCACACGCTGCACCCGGCGTATTCAAGGGCAAGCTGCTTGAGGACGGCACGCAAATTTATCAGGCCAGTGGTCACTACGTACCGGTGGAAGTGCGTGACGGCAAAACCTACGTAAACGGTGCCGAGATCCTCGCCACGGTGGAAGCGACGAACGGTGTCGTCCACGTGGTCGACAAGGTGTTTCTCCTGGTGGACGGATAGTTGGTGCCGGAGGATGCGGCAGCAGCTACACGCCCGGGGCCGGTGCCATGCGTGGGAAAGGCTGAATGCGGGATCTGCGGAAGTACCTACACGCCCGGGGCCGGTGCCATGCGTGGGAAAGGCTGAATGCAGGATCTGCGGCAGTACCTACGCGTCCAGAGCCGGTATACATTAACCGGATGCTGCCTTCCGTTCAGCCTGACGCGCAAGATCGATGGCGGTTGCCAACACCCGCGCAGCCTCTTGCGGGCTGTGGAATCCGGTCGAGTTTTCGGATGATACGAAGTCCCAGCGCAAACTAGCCTCCCGGTGCAGTCTGCGTGCCTCGGCAAGTTCAGCGTCGGGTACTCCGCGTTCCTGGGCGTCTACAATGGCATCAATTGCATCGACAATGGCTTCTTCGGTACGGTAGAGCAATTCGGACGTTCGATGCTGAATGGTCCACACACGCTCGCGAAGTTCCTCGTCGGGTCGGTTGTGACAGGTTCCGCAGGCGTTGCTCACATTGACGAGCGGACTTCGAATCCAGTGGTCTGATATCTTGGTGGCGCCGACACGCATGTACGGCATGTGGCAGTCGGCACATGACACGCCGGAACGGGCGTGCAGTCCCGTGCTCCAGAGTTCGTACTCAGGATGCTGAACCTTGATCATTTGTCCACCCGTTTCGCCGTGTGTCCAGTCGCCGAAGGCGATGTTTTCATAGTAAGTGGAGATGCTGTCGATGTTCAGGCCTTCCGTCCACGGAAAAGTCAACAACTTGTCTTCTCCCTGGAAATAGTACTCCACGTGACATTGGGCGCAGACGTATGTCCGCATTTCCTGGCGTGTTGCCTCCTCCAGATTGACGTCGAGCGCTTCCATCGCATTGCGGAAAGCGAGGCGCGTTATTCTGAGCGACATCGATTCCGGGTCGTGACAATCTGCACATGAAGTGCCGAGATGCAGTTGCGGCAACAGGTCGTTGTAGGGCGTTCGGTTGAATGTCTCCCAGCCCATTTCATCGATGAGTCCCGGCGCCTCGGCCGCGTGGCAGTTGATGCACGCGCCGGGCTGGCTGACCACCTTCACCCGTTGCGTGTTCTCCTGATCAACTTTTGCGTAGTAGTGTCCTCGCTCCTCGTTGTGATCGATCGCAAATGAATAGCCTGCCCACAGGCGCTTCATGGCCGGATGGCGCTCGAGCTTAGAATAGGGCTCCGATCCACCATACGCCGTTGCCCCGTAGTTCTCGGCGGTTCGCATGAAGCGGTCATAATGGTCCGGGTAATTTTGTCCCCACACAGCCGGATCGATCTCGTTTTCACCTATATCGACTACCGCCATGGGTCCCGTCAGCCCTTCCTGCTTGCGTTCAAATATGTTCACAAGCAACGCAGCAAGGGCGATCATTACCAGTCCGCCTGCCAGGAATAGGACGATTGATCGTTTCATGTGATTGGTATTTGGCAAGAATGTCTGAAGGGGAGATCCTAATGACCGACTTCGTCATGGCAGGACGCACAATCCGGCAACGCGGCTTCCTTGGAGGAGTGTAGTGTCCCAACGAAACCGGCGTGGCAATCGACGCAATTTTGTTGCACGACGTTTGCGCTCATTTTTTTCATCCGAATCGGTTCCTCGAAGCGTCCGGTAGTGAATGCGACACTGTGGTTCCATCCGTGTATCGCCTTCACCGCCCATTTCGAAACGGGCGCGTGAGGGGTATGACAGTCGTTACAGGTCGCGACCTGCCGGTGGCTCGCGTGCTGCCGGCCCTCAAACTGGTCGCGCATGATGTGACAATTGACGCAGGCGGCCGGATCATCAGACAGGTATGAGGTTCCCTCGGCATACGAAAAAGTGAAGATCGCCAGGCCGAACAGGCCCCCGAATATGAGAAACAACGAACCCGTCAGGGTCCGCTCCCGACAATCGGAGGACGGATGGTTGTCTGAGGCCATATACGGTTTGTCTGGCGAATCCAGCATAAAAGCATGCGGGTCTCGGACGAGTCGCTTCCAACCACGAGCACGCAGAATCGGCAGGCGCGCTGGAAGGTAACGATTCGAAGATCGTTTTTCGCCCATTCAGAAGATGCACAGCGCATTGCGACAATATATTGCTCGAGGGCGGCACGGATGGCGAACAAGGACCTGTCGGGCGATAATCGAGTACTATTAATTCGTCTACCACATACATCCGGGTACCAATTGCATAGGAGAACGCGATGACCGAACTCGCGTCCGTCATCCAAAAAGGGATCGAGTATGTGCCGGCGCACTTTGCGCAGATTGCCACACAGCGGAGTCTGCAGCAGGTGCAGGTCGGCAAGGAGTTTCAGTGGCGCAGTCATGCCGGCAAACTCAGGTCGCTCTTCTACATCATTCCCGATCCGCAAATACTCGACGACGTGACCCGGCCGTTTCTGCGCACGAAAGAGCTGTCGTCCCCGTTTACGTATTGCCTGCTCCATCAATGGGAAGACGGAGAGGGAAATTGGGACATCTTCTTCATTACGCCCGAACGGTGCCTGAAGCATGGAGGAAGAGCCGGGGACAGCCGCGAAGTGAAAGAGCGCGGCCCGGAGCTGAGAACGGATTTGACCAAGTTGTTCGCCTGTGGACATGCGTTTCCGGAGCCCGGAAAGGAGGGCTGGCCGGCGCTTCTGAAGCAGTCGAAAGCCGATGTTGCGGAACGGCTTTCCTCATTGGCAACTGCTTTTGGATTGAATGCGGCGGAAACCGCCCAAGGGGTTGTGTGGAAGGATGAAAGAGGTGCGGAACAAGCATATTTCGTCATACTGCCCGACCCGTCCGACATCGACGCTGTGATTTCGCTCTACGAGTACCTCCAGGCAACGGACTGTCCCATTGCGTATGCATTTCTGGCAACCGACAACCCGGAGGTGTTCGACATCTTCAGTTTCACTAAACGGAGCTATTTACAGCATCACAATCAGGTGAAACCCTAAGCCGCGGTCGGCGACCGGATACGTGACGCGAAGGGGCTTGGTGGCACGCGCAAACGCGCCCGGCGTGCTGCCGGCAGGATGCGGGAGATCACCCGTCTCCTCTGAGTTCCGAGGTTAACGCCGTTGCGGCGTCCGTATTCTCATCCCTGTACTTGACGATGACGGGCGTATAGAGCTGCAGATCGTTCCGTATTCCGAAATCCGTCTTCACCGGCCGTGAACCCGGTACGACCACGGCCCGTGAAGGGATCTCCAATGACCCGCCTTCCTGTCTCGAAACGATCCTTTCGTTTACGAGATCGAACAAATGCGTAGATCCCGTGATGTTTACGCCGGGCGCAAGTACGGCGCCCCTTCGAACGAGCACGCCCTCAAACAGCCCGCAACCGCCACCGACAAAGACGTCCTCTTCGACAATCACCGGCAGAGCACCTGCAGGCTCGAGGACGCCTCCAACCTGAACCCCTGCCGACAGGTGCACGCGTTTGCCGATCTGGGCACAGCTACCCACCAGCACGTGAGAGTCAATCATGGTATCTGCATCGACGTATGCCCCGATATTCACATAGCTCGGAGGCATCATTACAACGCCCGGAGCAACGTATGTCCCCGAACGCACGGTACTTCCTCCCGGAACGATTCGCACGCCGTCTCCGAATGAGAAATGCCGCGTGGGTAATGTGTCCCGGTCAAAGAACGTATCGTCCCAGTGGGCGACGGGGGTCAGGTGCCCGTATCGAAACAAGGACATGATCCCCCGCTTCACCCATGAATAGACGAGCCAGCTTCCGTCCGAATCCCGTTCTGCGGCCCGAATTTCTCCTTCATCTAATGCCTGCCGGAACCTGTGAAAGATTTCCCGGCTCTCGGTGGCATCCCCTTCTCCATTCCATGCCTCCAACTGTTCTACGGCGGATTGAAGCGACGCTCTGGACTGATATTTCGTATCAGGCATGTGCCGCTACCTGAGATTCGAAGACCTGCATGAGTTGTGACCGCACACGTGCGGTTGCGGTCGTAAGCGGAAGCCGGAAATTAGCTTCCAGCATTTGCATGTCGGCGAGTACGGTTTTGATCGGAATCGGATTCGTTTCAGCGAAACAGGCGCGCATGGCGTCCAGCATCCGATAGTGCAACGTTCGTGCCTCGTCGAACCGCCCTTCAAGAAGAACGCGCACAAAAGAAGAAAACGGACCCGGCAGTGCATTGGCGATCACAGATATGGCGCCGTCGCCGCCCAGGGCGCACAGGGGAAGGGTCATTTCATCATCTCCTGCGTAGACGCAGAAACCGTCATCTCTCCAACGGATCAGGTCGCTGATTTGCGCCGGATCTCCGGATGCCTCTTTGATACCGACGACGTTCGGAACACTTCTAGATAGTTCAAGCGCGGTCTCTGCCGCAATGTTGAACTGGGTACGGCCCGGCACATTGTACAGAATTATTGGAAGGTCCGATACTTCGGCAATCGCCTCGACATGTGCCCTGAAACCGGCCTGCGAGGGCTTATTGTAGTACGGTCCAACTACCAGTTGACCGTCTGCTCCAAGCTCGGCTGCCATCCGTGCATGCGTGACGCTCGTCCGGGTGTCGTTGGTGCCTGTTCCGACGATCAGCGGAATGCGACCGTCGACACAGGCTACCGATGTTTCGACGATGCGTTGCCGCTCGTCCATGGTAATGGTTGGATTTTCCCCGGTTGTACCCAGAACGAGGATGGCCTCGACGCCTCCGTCGATCTGGAATTCGATGAGTCGGCGGAGCGCCGCAACATCGATCGCATCGTCGTTGGTAAAGGGGGTCACCAGCGCTGTTGCAGTGCCGCGAAATAGGGGTGTATTCATTTATCTGTGAGGTTGTTGGCTTTCCTGAAAAAAGTGAGGGATTATGCGTCTGACAGCCACTCATCGAGCATGTCGTCGAGTGTGAAGAAACCCGTGCGGCCGACGATCCATTCAGCAGCGGCAAGGGCGCCCTCGGCGAATCCTCTCCGCGAGCGCGCTTCGTGCGTGAGCAGCAAACGGTCCGACGGCCCGTCAATCCACACCGTGTGATGTCCGAACTCGTTTCCGGTGCGTGCAGCCGTCACCTGCAGCACATCCGGACGAATGGCGCCTTCGACTTGTCCGGTCTTTATCGCCGTTTTCCGGCGGATTCCATCCAGCAGTAGTTCGGCCAGACGCAGGGCCGTACCACTCGGACTGTCACGTTTGCCGGTATGATGTACTTCATGGATCGAGACATCGAACGCTTCGAGGCGGTCGAGCAGAGGTGTCACGGCCCGCATCGCACGTGTGAGAATTGCCACACCCAGTGAGAAATTGGGTGCATAGAGTACGGCGCCGTTGGTCTCCATCACCGTGTCGCGTATGTCATCCAGCCGGTCCGACCAGCCTGTCGAGCCGATGATCAGCGGCAGACCGAGCTTGCAGCATTGCTCTACATGTGGGCGGACGGCTTCGGCGACGGAGAAATCGATGACGACCTCGGCAGCCTCTGCAGCGGCGAGCGCTGCGCCCTCCGTGAACGGCGCATCCAGGTCGAATCTGCCGACCATTGTCCAGCCACGATCACCCGCCGCATCAGCGACGGCCGATCCCATCCTTCCCGTTCCGATCAAGGCGACGTTCATATGCGAATGCGGGGTTCGTGTGCGGGCCTTCGCCCAGACAGACCGCCAAAACAACAAAATGGGCCATCATATGCGCCAATAATGAAACAATTTCTTATATATGTATCCGACATTGTTATATATAAAACAGAAGAGGACATGACCAGAGTAGCGGATGCCGTGCGGTTTCTTGCCATGGAGAATCTTATGATGCGGACAGGACTGCACCACCGCTTGCTCAATCTGAGCCAGGTGGCGCGATTCCTTCATCCACTTGTCGAGGCGCGGTTAAAGCGTGAGGTGACGTCGTCTTCGATACTGATGGCCTTGTCGCGGCTGCAACGCGAACTGGGGGAGGAGGATACAGCGGGTGAGCACCTCTTTGTGGTGGACCGGATCCACGTACAGTCGGCACTCTCCACGATAACGGTGCACAAGACGAAGGAAACGCACCTGGCGATGCAGCGCGTGATCAACAGTGTCCAGCGGAAGGGCGGCTACCTCACGTACACCGAAAGCAGCGGCGAGATAACCGTAATTGTAGATACCTCGTATCTGAACCTCGTCGAGAAAGCCGGTATTGTAGCCCCGAAACGCCTACAGAAGCGGGTCTCGGCGATCGGCGTGAGTTTCCGGGAGAGTTACGCGGAACAACCCGGGTTTCTTTACCGGTTGCTCCAGCAGATCGCACTCCAGCGCATCAACGTGATCGAGGTACACTCGACGATGACCGAGTTCACGATCTATCTGCGGGAAGAGGATATGAAGCTGGCATTTGATTCGATCTATAGCAGCTTCGTGCGGAGAAGTTGACTCCAAATGGGTGACGGGCAACGCCGCGCAGTCAAATGTCAGTCGCAGGCGACCGACCAGTTCGTGTGAACAGGCCCTGGAATGGCCCGGCGGGTACATAGGGTTATGTAACCACCGGAGCCACTCGGACGAAATGCTGAAAAAGTGCTATCGAGCGATCATGAGAGATCGGGTCGCTTCGAATCGTTCGCCGTGCGCGTGAACTATACGCTCCGCCCGGGAGCGATGCCGTGTCCAGCTGGATAGGCACGCGTGATCCCGATGTCACACTTCGATCGAGGAGGACGCGTGCCCTGCGTCCAAGTGCATCGTAGATCGAAACGGTCACGTGCTGAGAGGTGGCCACTACAAGGTCCAGTTGTGCCGCGCCCGTGGTCGGATTGGGCCAGGGCTGCGTCAGGGCGACGGTTCCGGGAACCGGGACGTAGACTTCAACTTCGGAACTGTACTGCGACACTCCGTCGAAGTCGACCTGTCGCAGTCTGAAGCCGTACACGCCGGCTTTGAGTTGATACAGGTAGGTGCCGCTTGCCAGCCCGTTCGCCCAACGCTCTTTTAGAGTTGGCACGTCGCGACATCGCTTCCAGGAGGCATACCCGTTCTCCGCAGCCGGTCGCAGAAGAAGATCTGCAGTAGTACCATCACATCATCGTGTTGAACCGCCGGGAACACGAGCCGATGATTGCGGCGCTTTCGTGGTGGTGGAGGACCGATATGCTGTATATGGACATCGGTGACGTCGGCAACGAAGCGCCCTACGAAGCCATGAAACGCCTGGAAGCCGAGCTCGAGCAACTCCTCGTAAGCCTTGAGAACTGCGAGAAGCGGTAAGCGCGTCGCCGCTCGTCGGTTGTTTCCCACCGTTCATCCGTTTTTCGCTCCGCTCGACCACTTCTGCTGTGGTGGGGCAGGAGAGGCGGCTATCATGCAGCCGTCATTCATCGAGCACGAAATCGGAATAGAGATGACTACTCGCTCATGTATCACATGTATCCTATTGCTTCTTGCCATGGTCCCGGTTCCCGCCCCGGCACAATCCGGCAGGGCCGGGTCGCTCTCTGGACGTATTGTCGAGGCCGGCACTGAGGTAGCCCTCCCCGGTGTGAACGTCATCGTTGACGGAACCACTATCGGAGGCGCAACCGACACGAACGGCAGATTCCACATCTCGGGTATCCCTGTCGGCACGTACTCCGTACGGATTTCGATGATTGGTTACCAGACCATCGTCCGTACTTCTATCGTCATCGCCGGTGGCACGGAACGCCGCCTGAATGCCTCACTGTCTCCCGCCGTTCTGGAAACGGACGTCGTTCAGGTTGTTGCCGACTATTTTGAACAGCCAACGGCAACGGAGGTGTCGGTGCGTTCTCTTCACAAGGAGGAAATCCGACGTGCTCCGGGCGCTGCGGAAGACATCCAGCGCGTCGTAATGGCCATGCCCGGCGTGGTAAACACCGACGATCACCGCAACGACCTGATGGTGCGCGGAGGTTCTCCGGCTGAAAACCTCATTCGTGTCGACGATATCGACATCCCCAATATCAGCCATTTCGGAACCCAGGGAGCAACGGGAGGCCCCATCAACATGCTCGACGCCGACTATCTGGACAAGGCTACGTTTATGAGTGGCGGATTTCCGGCCGAGTACGGCAGAAAATTATCGAGCGTTCTCGATGTATCATTACGCGAGGGACACCGCCGTCAGTACAGTGGGAGTCTCGATCTTTCGATGGCCGGTGCGGGTGGTGCCCTTGAAGGACCAATTCCCTCTACCGGCAATGACACCGGAGCTGCCGGCTCCTGGTTCGTCGGGATTCGCCGCTCGTACCTGGATCTGTTGCACAATGCAATCGATCTGACGGCCGTTCCGCAGTATGCCGGCGGTCAGGCAAAAGTCGTGTACGATCTCGGTCCGTCTGATTTTATCAGTGCGACGGGCCTTGCCGGCTGGGACAACATTCACTTCGAACGCGATCTGGAAAGCGACGAACCCGGATCGGACTATGATGTGGAAACAGGAGGTACAATGGCGGCGGGCGGGCTTACATGGCGGCATATCTGGGGCCGAAAGGGGTATTCCAGACTGACCTTTTCAGCTGTCTCTACTACCTACCGAACGGATGCGCGCGATATTTCCGACGAACTGGATTACAGAAACCGTAGCAGGGAGACGGCGCTGGGTCTACGCTTTTCCGGATCGTGGCAGGTAGCCTCCCGCGGCAATCTTGGGGCCGGAATTGGTCTGAAGCAGATCGATTTCCGCCATGACATACTGCTTCTTTCGGACGAAAATCCGCTTGGGGAATTGCAGCCCGGTCTGGGCGTTTCAGAGACAGCCCAACCTGTGGAGGGAGAAGCCTACGTCCAGTATTCCATCGATGCCGGTCTTCTATCCGGCACAGGCGGCCTGCGATTTGATTACTTCTCCCTCGCGGATGTACCACATGCTTTCAGCCCCCGCCTGTCCGCACGCTATCAGATAACCCCATCTGTTGCTTTAACGACCGCCTGGGGAGTGTATCACCAGCATCCGGCACTCTTATGGTATACGGCAACACCCAATGCGGAGACACTCAAGGCGATGCGTTCCCTGCATCATGTAGCCGGATTGGAGTTTCGGCCGCGCCCGACATGGAAGGTGACTGTGGAGGCATATACCAAGCGGTATAATCGTATCCCGGTTTTTGTGGATATGCCCATGTTAAGCACCATAAACGAGGGCAGCGACTATGGAGCCGTTCTTTTCACCAGCCCGCTGATCGACGCCGGGAAAGCACATGCCGAGGGGCTGGAGTTTTTCGCTCAGCGACGCCTGACCGACGTTTTTTATACAACGGCATCGTACGCACTCAGCCGCTCCAGGTACACCGCACTTGACGGTCAGGAACGGCCTACGAACTTCGATATGCGTCACGTTGCAACCCTCGTGTTCGGTACACGCGGCTTTTCGCTTCCGGGGATCGGCGAAATCGGTGGATCGCTGCAGTATCGCTATGCAAGCGGCAGGCCCTACAGTCCGGTCGACGTTGAAAAGAGTCTTGAAGCGGGTTCCACGGTAATCGATCCTGCACTCGTAAACACGAGACGCCTGGAGGCGTATTCCCGTCTGGATGTGCGCCTCGACCTGCGGGAAAACTTCAAATGGGGTGCTCTCACAAGCTATGTTGAACTCCAAAACGTGTTTGACAGGCGAAACGAGGCTCTCAGGGCTTTTAATGATAGGACCGGTGAGGTAGAAGTGTTCCACCATTGGGGCCGCTTCTTCATCGGCGGTTTTATTCTCGAGATTTAGGTGTCTTTGACCGGTACACCTCGCAGTTCACCGGGAGACCAATGGCATTCATCTGGCATGTTTCGAAGCGCCGCCCGATCCTTCAGGCCGTTGTGACCGTCCTGGTGATCGGAGCCGTCACGGGTACCCTCGTTTTTCTGTGGCATGATCCGCAAGAGAATCGCGTTTTATATCTGCTCGGCAGCATGTTTGTTGGTGTGATATACACGAGCGTGATGGGTGGGAGTCAGGACGCGATGGGCTACTGGCTGTCAAGACGATTTCCGCTGACGAACCGTCGAGCAGTGGCCATCCAAACGTCGATTATGTCATGCGTGACGGTTGTCTCTTTTGCCCTGACATCGGCTGTCTTGAAGCTGCTCTTCGGGGAATTCATGGAAGGCGATTTCCGTGGCTTTCTGGCCGTCGCCGTAGTCGCATTTACCACCTCTTTCATGGGTCACGCGGTATATTTCGTATCACAGTTCACGTCGCGTCTGAGAGCGATGGAAAAGGCAGCGTCGGAGGCCGAAATACGTGCCCTCCGTGCCCAGATCAATCCTCATTTCCTTTTCAATTCCCTGAATGCCATCGCGTCCCTGATCAGGACGGCACCGGAAAAGGCGGAAACGGTCACCGAAGACCTTGCAGATTTGTTTCGCTACTCCCTGAAAGCCTCCAAACAACCGGCCGTTCGTCTGGAGGACGAATTGCAATCGGTAGAGCTGTATCTGGCCATTGAGAAAGCCCGTTTTTGTGACAGGCTGACAACGCGGGTGGACGTTCCTGATCCGCTGCGAAATGCAAGGGTACCGAGCCTTATTCTCCAGCCTCTGGTTGAAAATGCCATCAAGCACGGCAGAAAAAGCGCATCTGACCGGATAACGGTGGATGTCGTCGCTTCGGAAACGGACGGGATCATCCGACTGTGTGTGCTCGACGGGGGACCCGGCTTCGACACCACCGACCTGGACGAGGTGCTGTCGCGCGGAACGGGTCTTTCCAACGTGCGGGATCGCCTGCGCATCATGTTCGGAAAACGTTCCGGCCTGAAAATCGTCGACAGTGGTGTCGCTCTCGAATTTCCTTTCGATGCCGTGACAACGACTCCTTAGGCCCTGGCTTCTCTATGGTATGCGGCCGTCGCGACGCTATCTTTCGGGAAAACGCCGTATACCTTGTCGATACCCATCAAATGTATGATTGTTGATGATGAGCCCCCCGCGAGGGACCGGCTTCGGCTTTTGCTCCAGGAATCGGAGTTTCAGGTACATATTCTTGGAGAGGCCGGCAGTGGAGAGGAGGCATTGTCTCTCATCAACGATCTCGAGCCGGACGTCCTGTTTCTCGATGTCCAGATGCCGGGTCTTGACGGGTTTGATGTGGTGGATCTTCTGCCTGATCCGGCTCCGCATATCGTTTTCGTAACAGCGTACGACAGTTATGCCCTGAAGGCTTTTGAGGTGCATGCGGTGGACTACCTCACCAAGCCCGTTCGCCTGCGGCGACTGAACGATACGTTGGCGAGGATTCGTCCGGAAGATGGCCCATCAGCACATCCGAATCCAATCGGGAGACTAAGGGGGACCTCTCCTCTGAAGCGTCTTACGGTCAAAGTCGGCCGGCGATTGCGTGTGCTCCCGGTCGAAGAAGTGATCTGTTTCGAGGCGGATCAGAAAGTTGTTTTTGCCAATCTCGGCTCCGAACGGCACATCGTAGACTTCACGCTCGACGAACTGGAACGGAGGCTTGATCCCGAGCGCTTTCTACGTATCCATCGATCCTATCTCGTAAACGCAGAAACCGTCATCGAACTTACCAAGTGGTTCGACGGAGGCTATCTTGTCAAGACAAAGGACGGTGCAGAGCTTCCCGTGGCGAGAAGACGAGTAGCCCGTATCAAGGAATTGCTGGCTGGACGGTAATACCGGTCCTACCGCACCTCGAACGTCAGCGTCGCCCAGTTGGACTCGTAGTCCACTTCGTCTTCGTCTACTTCCGCCATGTGGATGAGCCGAACGTACCAGCGCCCGATTTCAGACAGGGGAATGGTGGCCCTTCCGTTTTCGTCCGTTCGCGTCTTGACCGCCTCGATGTGGGCGCCGGTTTCGTCATGACCGTGATACCCCTCGTGACTGGCGTAGACGAGCTGGTTCGCCAGCGGTACGCCCCGTAGCAATACGAGCACTTCCAGTTCGTCCCCCATTGAAAGCTCGTACGGATTCTCCTGCGGGATGATTTCGACGGGATAGCTAAATTCCGCATCGTAAGCGCCGCTACGCTCATCACCTACCTGAAAGACCGCTTTTACGTGCTTGGAGTACCGTTCTGCGGCGGAGAGGTCAAGCGTTTCTTCTTCCCTGCGTTTTTCGAGAACATCCAGCACACCGTCATGCTGCAGGTACTCGTTGAAATCCTCGGCACTCAGTTCTATCACCCTCGGCGCGGTCGACACGCCCGCCGTATACGTGCCGGGGGCTCCGGTAGTAAACGACAAATAGGCGGTGCTGTCCTCGTCATGCCACTGCGTGGTATCGGGAAACATCCTCTCCGCGCCCGGCCCGGCAATCGTCACATCGATCATCCGGTTGCGTGCAATCGCATTCCCGCTTTCTTCGAAGGTGCCGTTGATCAAAGCGACAGACACCGATGTGGCCGACGGCAGGAAATAGGTTTTCAGCTTCAGAAACATGTCATGGGCCTGCAGTGCCGGCAGACTCAGCAGCAGGGCCGGAAGAACAACAAGAATCTTGCGGGTCATGATTTGTCGAGAGATGGTGAAAGCGTCCACTTCTACTCCGGAATGCTACTCAGCGGATCCCCTCGCAAGGTGAAAGCGGTGCCAATTCGAAAAACGTTGGGAGGACGAATGCCGGCCCGTGAATTTGTCTGTGCTCCGGACAATGGGTATCGTAGAGTGGAGTATGCCACGGAATCACATTCCAATAGTACATCGCCGAAATAGCCATAGACACGCATGAATGAAAGCGCCGTTCAAACGCTCGCCACGCTCGTTGACTACCAATCCGGATCCGTCGTCAGTCGCCAGGTACTGAAAAAGCAAACCGGCAACATCACACTGTTTGCCTTCTCCGAAGGGGAGGGGCTCAGCGAACACACGGCACCGTTTGATGCCTGGATTTACGTTCTGGAGGGCAATGCGACTATTGCGGTTGGAGACGCCTCGCATGAAGCCGGAAAAGGCGAATGCCTCACGCTTCCCGCCAACATTCCGCATGCGATTCAGGCGACAACAAACTTCAAGATGCTGCTCGTCATGATCAAGGAATAACCACATGATCAAGGAACAACCACTGAACCCGGATAACCGCTCGGTCGCTGATCCGGGTTGAAGGGCCGATATCGATGGGCTATAATGCAAAAGAATCAATGGCGCATAAGGATCGTCATCGACTAGCTGAAATCACATACTGGATGCGAATAGATTATCGGGGGAATAAAGATGAGTAAAACCTGGCGTGTTGCCGGAGTCAACTTCGATCACTTCCATATGGGAGACCTCCTGCGGGAGGTCTTCGACCATCCCAATGCCGAAATCGTTGGTATTGCGGATGAACAACCGGAACGGATGGCAAGTGCCAAATCGAATTTCGGCCTTTCGGATGATCAGGTGTTTACCGATTACCGCAAGTGCCTGGAGAAAACCGTCCCCGACATCGTCATCCTTTGTCCGGCGGCCTCTGAACACGGCGACTGGGTTGAAAAGGTGGCACCATACGGGGTGCACATCCTGATGGAAAAACCCTTCGCCGCCTCGTTGCCCGAGGCCGACCGAATGATCGCCGCCACGGCCGACACCGGGAAACAACTAGCCATCAACTGGCCCCTTCGCTGGTACCATCCGCATGTGACGGCAAAAAGACTGGTGGACGAAGGAAAAATCGGCGAGGTGATCGAGGTCCATTTCTACGACGGCAACCGGGGACCGCTCTATCACACGGCCGACAAGATCGAAACCACACCCACCACCGAGATGAAGGCAGAGAGCTGGTTCTATAAAAAGGATAGAGGGGGCGGCTCGCTGCTCGACTATCTGGGTTACGGGACCACGCTTGGCACCTGGTACCACAAAGGGAAAGCGCCGATCGAAGTGACCTGCATGTGGGACGAAAGCGAAGGGCTGGAGGTGGATGAACACAGCATCACCATCTGTCGCTATGACTGCGGACTGTCCAAGTTCGAAACCCGGTGGGGGACCTTCAGCGATCCGTGGACGCTCCAGCCGCAGCCGAAGTGCGGATTCGTCCTGAAGGGATCGGACGGCACGCTGAGTAGCTACGACTTCGAGCCGACGGTTCGGCTACAAACCCGTGAAACGCCGGAAGGAGAGGAGATACCCGTCGATGAGCTCGTCCCGCCGAACAATGCCGCGATGCCGTACTTCATCGACTGCATTGCCAACGATCGTCCGGTCGACGGACCGCTGTCACCGGAAATCGCTCGCATCGGTCAGCAAATAGTCGATACGGCCTACCAGAGCGCTGAACAGAAGCGGACGCTTCCGCTGGTATCCTAAATAAATAGGAAGATGACTGACGCATACGGAATGGAAAAAATAAGGGATGCCGAGCGCATTCCGGCTCCGGACCTGGACTATCGACCACCCATTCCCAACTCATACAGCCCCCCGATCGGCCTCATCGGTTGTGGAGGAATCAGCGAATACCACCTGGAAGCCTACAAGGTGCTCGGCCAGGAGGTCGTCGCCTTTTGCGACGTCGATGAAGCACGGGCAAAACAGCGCCGGGATGCCTACAACCCGGACGGACGGGTCTATTCGGACTACCGCGATTTGCTTCGAGACGACCGGATCGAGGTCGTCGATGCGGCCACGCACCCCGAGGCACGCATGCCGATCGTCAAGGCCGCGATTGAGGCGCGAAAACACGTCTTGAGTCAGAAGCCGTTTGTGGTAGATCTCGATGAGGGGAAACGCATCTGCGATCTGGCGGATGAGAAAGGCGTGACGCTTGCGGTAAACCAGAACGGACGCTGGGCGCCGCATTTTTCGTGGATCAACAAAGCCATACGGGCGGGATTGATAGGAGAGGTTTCCAGCATCGACTACAACATGCAGTTCGACCATACCTGGACGGCCGGTACGCCGTTCGAGGAGATTCACCACCTCGTGCTCTATGACTTCGGCGTGCACTGGTTTGACATCACCAATGCCTTTCTGGATGGCCAAATGCCCCGGACCCTCCACGCGGAGGTGACGCGTACGAACTATCAGAAGATGAAGCCCCCGTTTTTGGCGCAGGTGATGATGACGTTCAAAGGGGTACAGGTGCGCATGTCCTTTAACGCCCACGTTGTGCACGGTCAGGAGGACCGGACGATCGTCTGCGGCAACAAGGGTACACTCCGCGCCTGGGGTCCCGAACTAAATAACCAGCAGGTAGGTCTTTGGACGGAAGAAGGCTACGCCCAACCCGAACTCGAAGGTTGCTGGTTTGAATCCGGATTCGAAGGGACGATGGGCGAATTGCTCTGCGCCATCGAGGAGGACCGGGTGCCGTTTAACAATGCACGGGACAACCTGAAGAGCCTCGAGATGTGTTTTGCCGCCCTTAAAAATGCAGGCTAGGCAAACACGCTGTTTACGCCCGATTGTAACGTGCTCCATCTTCATCCGCGCGGCTGTGACCTTCAATCGATAGTTCATAGCACTCGCCTGTGCTTATAATGAGCCTTCTACAGACAGGTATCCGATCAGCGATATAGTCATAAGTCGCTATTTTATATTGTATCTGTTACTTTACTTGTCCGTCTATTCATCAAAATGAGAGGTACACGATGAAAATCTGGACGAGAGTTGTTCTCCTGTTGGTGCCATTGCTGCTGATTATCGCCGGCTGCGACCGCCTGATATCGGCATTCAGCGGTGACCGCTCTGCCACGGATGAAGCGCGTCTGGTCGTGAAAATGGTAGACGACGCGCTGGATGAAATCGAACATGCCTACGTGACCATCACGGGCGTCGCCGTCGTAGGGCAAGGCGGTGTGAACTGGATTTCCGAGGTCGAGCAGGAGTACGATCTTGTCGAACTGCAGGACGGCTACTCTGTGACGCTGGCAACCGCGGCGGTAGCCCCCGGCATGGTTCACCAATTGCGCATCCGGGTTGCACAGGAAGCCCGCGTCATCTTTGTTGATGGAACGGAATCGGTACTGAAGGTACCTGGAGGGCATGCCTCCGGAATCAAAATTCTTTTTCCGGCAATGGAATTGGACGGAGCGGCAGACGCTGAGGTGACGGTGGACTTCGACCTTTCCGAATCGTTCATCAAGGCTGGAAACAGCGGCAAATGGATCTTTAAACCGGTTCTCAAACCGCACGAAGTGCTGTTGAACGGCGTTTCACAAGAGTTGCCGCCGTACGATGCCGACGAAGAGGAGGATGAGGAAGATGAAGATGAGGAGGACGAATAGGAGTAGTCGGCTATCCGGGTGAGTGATCAGCTTGTCGTAATCCATCGGGTATACAGCTGCCGAGTGGCCTGCCTTGCTGCGCTCCTCTCAAACCAGCAACCGCCAGATCTGCGCGACAAAGAACGTCAGGAACAGCCCCATGACCACCGGCAGAAGAGCGGAAATAGTAGACCACTTCGCGCTTCCGGTCTCCTTGAAGATGGTGTAGATCGTGGTGGAGCACGGGTTGTGTACCAGACTGAACAGCATGAGGTTGACGGCCGTCAGGAGCGTCCATCCACCCGCCGTTAGAATGTCCTTGATGATCAGGTCCGAATCCGGTTCAAACATCACCCCGGCGCCCGCTCCCAGCTCGGTTGAACCTGTCACCAACACGGTGAGCATGAGGATGGTCGGGATGACGATCTCATTGGCCGGAATGGCAATGATGTAGGCGAGTAAAATGACGCCGTTGAGTCCGATCAAAAATCCGAACGGCTTGACAAAATTGATGAAGTGTTCGGCCAGACTCAGCCCTGCCACATCCACATTCGAAACCAGCCAGATCACCGCGCCCGCCGGCAGCGCAAATACGATGGCCCGCCAGATCACGAAGATGGTCCGGTCGATGAGCGAGGTATACAGCGTCTGCCAGATGCGTGGCGGGCGATAGGGTGGAAGCTCCAGACTGAATGTCGACACCTCTCCGCGGAGCACGGTCTTTGACAAGCCCGCGGATACGATAAAGGAAAAGAGCACGCCCAGAACGGCGATCCCCATCACGGCCAGCGCCGAAATGAATCCCCCGAGCGCGGCCGGCACGAGCGTACCGATAAAGAGACTGGCAACCAGTATCTGCGTCGGCCACCGTCCGTTGCATAGCGCAAAGTTGTTGGTAATGATCGCGATCAACCGTTCCCGGGGACTGTCGATAATGCGCGTGGATATCACGCCTGCGGCGTTGCAGCCGAATCCCATCATCATCGAAAGGGACTGTTTGCCGTGTGCGCCTGCTCGTTTGAACATGCTGTCAAGATTGAATGCAACCCGCGGCAGATAGCCGAAGTCTTCCAGTAGCGTAAAAAGCGGAAAGAAGATGGCCATCGGAGGCAGCATGACGGAGATCACCCAGGCCGTGGCGAGATACATCCCGTCGATAAGCAAGCCGTCGAGCCACCAGGGGAATCCAATGCTCGCTGCACCGCCTTTCAGCACCGGATAGGTCCAGTCGATCAGCAGGGTTGCCAGCATGCTGGAGGGCACGTTGGCCCCGCTGATCGTAATCCAGAAGACGAGCGTAAAGAGCACGAGCATGATGGGGACGCCCCAGAACTTGTGGGTTACGATGCGATCAATGAGGCGATCGACATCGAATTTCGGGGCTTCATCCGCGCGAGATACCGTACGATCCACGATCCGCGCCGCGTCGGTATACAACGCCTCTGCGTACTGTTCATGCAGATCTCCACGCGTGGACCAGCGCAACGACTGCGCCAGATCCAGCAGTCGTTTGTTATCGGCGGTAGAAACACTCATCGCGTCTCCGCTACTTGTCCATTCTCTCCCGCAAGATCAGCGAGGCGGCTATCGAGCCGTCCCAACTCGCCAAGCTCACCCGTTCTAACGGCCTCCGCAATGCGCTCATCGCCGTCTAGCAGTCTTCGCGCAACCCACCGGGCGTTCGGCAGGCCCGGGAAAGCCGATTCGATCGCCTTCGTCAACTCTTCCGTCGCTTTCTTCAGCTCCGGCGGCTCGCTTTTGACACGATAGCGCCTGCCGACAAACGCGCCGGTAGCCACTTCATGAACCGCCTTCAGTAATTCATCCAGCCCCTCGCCCGAGCGGGCCGTCGTAGGGATGACCGGTACACCCAGATCGCGCGCAAGCCGCTTTTCGTCGACCCGCAGGCCGTGTCTTCGTGCCTCGTCCATGAGGTTCAGACAAACAACGACGCGGTCGGTGATCTCGAGCACTTGTAGCACGAGACTCAGGTTGCGTTGCAGCCGGGTGGCATCGACGACGACGATGGTGACCGACGGCTCCCCGAAGAGCACAAAATCGCGTGCCACCTCTTCGTCCGTGCTCGTTGCCAATAAGGAATAGGTGCCCGGCAGATCAACCAGTTTGTACCGGCTGCCACCGTACTCGAAACCGCCTTCGGCACGGGTGACCGTTTTGCCCGGCCAGTTGCCCGTGTGTTGCCGCAGACCGGTCAGCGCATTAAAAACGGTGCTTTTTCCGGTATTCGGATTACCGGCGAGGGCGACGACAAAGTCGTAGTTCCCGGTATCCACACCCAGCTTCTGAAGTGCTGCGGCGTTGTACATAGGGCAGGTCCCGCAAGCGCCGGGATCGATATGTGGTGATTTATTCGGTGACTGCATCTTCTTCCATTCGTGCTATTTGAATACGCTGTGCCTGCTCCTTTCGGAGGGCGATCGTTGCGCCGCGGATGCGGTAACCGGTTGGATCGCCGCCCATGGCCTGTATCTCGGCCTCCACAACCGTACCCGGCGTCAGACCCAGATCGAGCAGGCGGCGGCGTTCCGGTCCGCGAATTGCTCTTGCGATTCGAATGACCCGGCCGGAATCTCCCGGCTTCAGGTCGGAAAGCCTGCTTGCCTCGTACGTCTCGCTTGCTTCTTCCTCCGATAGGCGAACCACGGATATGTTGTTGGCCAAAATCGGCGCGAGAACGTGTTCCTCGCCATCCGACCAGAAGCTGATCCGCTCGGACGTTTTCGACAGCACGTGGATCTCCATGCCGGGTCGTAACTCCTCGGCAACGAGCTGCGCGTACACCGCCTCCGGTTCATCCTCGATATGGACGATCACCAGACGGTCGCCCGCATCGAAGCGTGTGAGCGGCTTTCCGCCGTGCGGTTTGACCGACCCGTCGGGCTCCGGAATGGGATCGCCGTGCGGATCGTGGGTAGGATGCCCCAGGTCCGTCGAAAGCGCCTCCACCTCGGCCCGTGTCAGCTCGTGCTCGCGCAGATCGGCAAGGGTGTGCCAGTCCGTTTCACGATGTCCCGTCCTGTCCGCCAGTTGGCGCTCCAGCAGACGGTGTGCACGTAGCATGTGCAGACCATACTCCCTTCCTTCCGGCGTAAGCGCCGGCTGGTCATCGACCCATGCGACCAACCCGTTCATCTCCATGTCCTTAATTACCGCAGCGACCGTATCCTGGCCCACCTGCATGATGCCACCGAGTACCGTCACCGACATTTCCCGGCCGTCGATTTCGGCCTTCACAAGTGCCTTCAATGCATCCTCGACCATCACGCGCAGGGATTGCCGCCGGATCCGCCGTCGCGTATCCAGCCAGCCGTGATCAGGCCAAACCAGCCAGCCGATCAACCCTACAAGCACAAGGCCGACAAGCAGCGCTATTAAAGATTGCTCTAACATTTAATTTAGACGTATCTAAACCTACCTCGTTTCAAATATAAGTATGCGGAACAGAAAATGTCGAATGCAGGGAAGGGCTCCAGGAAAAACAGGGAATCGCAGGACCGGGAAATACCCCCTATGTAGCGCCTGATTAATCGTCCTGACTGCAGAAAAGCATTCAGGGTGTCCACCAGGAATTGATGTATTCTTTCAGACGATCAACCTTGTCGGGATTTTCGTCTATTACGTTGGACTGCTCGAAAGGATCGACCGCGAGGTGATACAGTTCGGGTAGCGGCGCCTTGTTTGGCGATTTCAGCCATAGTAACCATCCAATAACGCAAGCGTCGCCAAAAGGTCACCACAACACAACAGGCGCTTAACTTGCCTCGTCCGGTGCATGGCTACCATTCGGGTTCGTGATACACTCAGTCACCAACCCACCATAAATAAACATGCAGCGAGCTAAAAAGGGCATGCCCACATGGTCCGTTTTCGTGTTTGTACTTCTTGCGGTGGCACTGCCGCCTCGCACTGCACAAGCACAGGGTACCATAGAAGGATTCGTATTCGAACAGAGTACCGGTGATCCCCTGCCGGGTGCAAACGTCATCATCGAGGGTACGACACAGGGTGCCGCATCGAATTTGAACGGCTACTATCGTATTCCGGCCGTAAGTGCCGGCACACGTACGATTGTGGCCTCATCCATCGGCTTCACCAAGGAGGAAGTGGAAGTATCCGTCGAGGAGGGGGAGACCGTTCAACAGGATTTCTTTCTTGCAGCGAGCGCTATTGAACTCGGCGGAGTTGTCGTAACCGGTCTGCGCAGGGGACAGGTGAAGGCCATCAATGAAAAACGGCAGGCGCTCAATGTAGTCGATGTGATCTCGGCTGACGAAGTGGGAAAACTACCCGATCTCAACGTGGCGGAATCCACCCAACGGGTTCCGGGTGTGACGATCCGTACCGACCGTGGTGAAGGGCGCTTTGTCTCGATTCGCGGCACCTCCCCGAGCCGCAATAATGTGACCTTCAACGGTCAGGCGATGGCCTCATCGGCTGGTACGCGGGCGACGGCGCTCGACCTCGTGCCGTCGGAGATGGTTTCGACCATCGAAGTTGCCAAGGCGGTCACACCGGATATGGACGGAAATGCCCTCGGTGGATCCGTTAACATCAATACCCTCACGGCCTTCGACCGGGCAGGCAGCTTTCTATCGGCTTCTTTTAACGGCATGAAGCACCAACTCACAACCGATTTCGGCGAAATACGGCTTCCCTTCCGCAGCAGCTTGACGGCCGGAACGCGTTTCGGATCCAGGAATGAATGGGGCATCGTGGTATCCGGTACGGCTTCGCGGCGGGATTTCAACACGGCGATTGCCTCACCCAGCAACTGGGACGAAACGGACGATGGAATCATCGCGCCAGACGAGTATGAGAGAGAGGTCGAGGACAACGACCGCTTGCGTTACTCGACCAACATCAACCTCGATTTCAGGCCTACGCCACAAACGGCGCTTTTCGCGCGTCTTCACGGTTCACTTCGCGAGGAAAACTTCACGAATACCGAGGTTCAGTTCGACGGGGGAGACGTAATTCCCACCTCCGAAACAACGGGCCGTTACGAAGATTTCCGGGCGGAGCTCGACATTCCGACGACGGACATCGACGAGCGCCTGTATGCCTTTACGCTGGGCGCGGAGCAACAATTCGGAACGAATGTCACCTGGGAGGTACTCGGCACGTACACGCGCGGGGAACGCGATCGCCTGACGTATCAGCCTGAATGGGGAGACGATCAGGGATTCGCGCTCACATATGACACAAGTGACGATTTCGAGGAGCTCGTTTTCGACAATCCGGCAGCCGTCAGCGATCCGGAGAACTATGTTTATACGGAGATGGATATCGAATTCGAGGACCTGCGTGAGAACACCTGGCAGGTCTCGACAAATCTCCGCTGGGATCTGCTCCTCAACCAGGGAACCGGCTTCCTGAAACTGGGAGGTAAAGCGTTGCTGCGTGACAAGGATATCGACCGCAACGAAGATCCTTGGGCCGGCGGCGATCTGCCGCTTACGCTTTCGCAGTTCGTTACGGATTCTCCCGGTCCCATTCAGGGCGATGCCAGGGTGCCGATTGCGGGTGACGTCGAGGCTTTCCTCGACTTTTTCGAGGCCAACAGCGCCGCAGGAGAATACTTCAACCTGGATCCGGTCGAGTCGGCGGAAGAGGAAGTGGAGGTTGACGCATTTGTGACCGAAGACGTCTATGCAGGCTACCTCATGGGTAACATCGGAATCGGACCGGTGACGGCGACCGGCGGATTGCGGGTCGAGACGACGACGACCACCTCAGAGCGTTACCGCTTCGTAGCGGACGACACCTTCGAGGACGCCCAGATTACCTTTCAGAGTCTGGAAAACAGCTACACCGACCTGTTGCCGTCCCTGCACCTGGTCTATCGATTGAGCGACAATGTGCAGCTTCGTGGCGCCTGGTCGAATACGATCGGCCGTCCGGACTACGCCGAGCTTTCCTCCTTTCAGGATTTCGAGTTTGATGAAGTGGAGGACGGCATCTGGGAGGGCGGCATCGAGGAAGGCAATCCGGAACTGAAGCCCCTTCGCGCTATGAATTTCGACGTTTCAGTCGAGTACTATCGCGGTCCCTGGGGACTCTTTTCGATCGGCGGATTTTACAAGCGCATCATTGACCCGATCTACCAGTTCGAGTTCGATCAGGAAGATGTGCTCGGACGAGACATACTCGTGGATGTCGGCGACATTCCCGGATTCGACGACCGGTTCTTTTCTGAAATCGGCTACGCACAATTGCGGAATGCGGATGCCGGATATGTCGGCGGGCTGGAGATCTCCTTCTTGCAGATATTCGACTTCCTGCCCTCGCCGTTGGACGATCTCGGTATCTCTTCGAACGTGGTTATCATGACTTCGGATGCAACCGTGCCGGGTCGCGAGGATGAGGACATCCCCATGTTCAACCAATCCAATCTGATCTACAACATTGCTCCATACTATCAACTCGGTGCGCTCGAGATCCGGGCCGCGCTGAACTACCAGAGCGAGTACCTCGACGGAGTGAGTGACGTAGCATTCGAAGACGAGTACGGTGACGAGCGGCTGACGATCGATCTTTCCGGTAGACTCGAACTCTTGGGAGGGCTAATTCAACTCAATGCCTACGTCAGGAACCTGACGAACGAGGCGGAGCGTGAATTTCAAGGTCTGCGCGCAAGGCGCACCTTCCATGCACTCACGGGCCGTACTTTCGAAGTCGGGGCCACAGTGAATCTCTAGGTAATCCCTCCGCCGGACGGCTTCCAATCCAAACCGGCGCCTCTTTTCAATAGTTTGTGGAAAACGGGTGCGCAGGTCTGCGTACCCGTTTCTTTTAAGAAACACCTGACTAAAATGAATCACCAGACATCACTGCCCATTGCAATTACCTACCTGCTGACAACAGTGGTATCCGGTCTGCTAACGGGCTGTACTTATTCCGAAAATGGCGGTGCATCGTCGGATCGACTTTCAACATACAGGGTACGGGCGGATATCTCAGCAGCTCTAAATGCAGATACAGCATGGGCGGCTGCCACCAACGAATCTGCGACCGTCGTTGCAGATCAGCCGTTTCGTATTCGTTTTGAGGTAGAACGTCCGGGGGATTCAGCCGGGCAGGATCAATATGGTCTGCAGTATCGGCGAAACAACGAAGACTGGTCGGCAGTTATCGTTTCGGAATTTCCATATCCGGAGAATGCGACGCCGCGAGTAAGCATCACGTCCACAGAGGCCTATGAACACGCCGCCTCCACGACGGATCTGCTGAATGGATCGGACCTCCCTTTTGTGCCGGGTGCCGGTCTCAATGTGGTCGCCCGTACGCCTGTGTGGTCGGGCGGAAACGCCCACACGGAATGGGAATGGCCGCTGGTGATCCGCAGGTTTGCGGACGGGGCGGTCAGAAACGACGCAGGCGATACCCTCGAATTCCGTCTGGTCGACGCCGGAGGAAAGCCACTGGCATCCGATCAGCCGGTTCAGGTGACGCTCGACGTGCCATCGGGACACTTGGGAGGTACTTTTGTCGAAACGCCCGGGCGGATCGGTCCTTGGCAGGCCTCCAATGGGGACCTCTATTTCATCATGGAGCCGGCGGAAACCGACAACGTGTTGATGGTCGTCAAGTCTTCCGACGACGGCGACTCCTGGCGGGAAATGGACGGTGCGAACCGTCCGGTGGCCGATGACCTCGAAGGGCTTGGATCGGATCTATTGGGTGACACCATCCATATTCTCCACCAGACATCCGATCACGTGTGGTACCATGCCTTCTCGATATCGGACCATCCCTCAACACCGGACAGCTGGGTGGTACGTGACGAACTCGTTGCCTCCCCGCCACAGCCGCCCACACAGGTGGCCTCGATAGCCGCTCGTTCGGATGGGAGTTTGGTATGCGTTTACGGCGGCGCAGAGAAAATCCGGTTCAACATCCGGTCGGCAGCAGGGCAGTGGGGTAAAGAGACGATCATAGACGAGGATATTGCGCCCAATCTCTCTGGTCCGATGGTAGTAAACGGAGCGGACAGCACGGTTCATTTGGCCTACACGGGCGCAGACGGAACCGGCTATGTCCGCTCGATTCAACCGGACGGCTCCATGACGCCCAGGCAACTGATAACATCTGATCTCGGCACTACCGAATACGATGTCGGCTCGATCCTGCCGCTTGTGTTCGTTCCGGAGACCCACACGGTTGTCGTCATCTATCGCATCGAGGACGGCACATTGTGGGAGCGCAGGAAAACCGGCGACGGACCACTATCCGATCCGGTACAGATTACGGACCGCCTAGTGGCACAGAATCCCGTGGATTCCGATCAGACCGCGGCCGACGCCATCGCCGACGGCGCAACAGTCCATGTGTTGTTCGTCGAAGAAGACACGGGTAACATCTTCCATACGCGTTCAGATGGATCGGAGTGGTCGACTCCCGAAGCGATTGCAATAGACGTTCAGACCCAGTGGATCCGCGGAACGCTGCTCACGAATGCGAACGGCGCCAGGGTATACGGCTACGTCTTCGACGCAGGCTCGAACGGTGGATCGGGGATGAACCTGTATGGGGAGGTTGCGTTGTAGCGACGGGCAGAATCATCTCCAGATTCTCGAATCTGCGCCGCTGTTTGTTGAAGACGCGTTCGAGGCGACCGATCGCTTATCCTGACATTCGCATGTCTCAAGGGACCATTTCGTGCCCAACCCTGCATCTCGCTCGATGCACTTGACTGGCTTCCCGGCGACCGGCTAACAACCGAGCGGCCGACGACGGCCTCACCGTGCTTGTCGGTGACGGTGGTTCGAGGGAATTTACAGTACATTTTACACGATCGTCACGACAGCTATTCATGTTGTGCCATGCACAATGAAAGAAGAATTAAGCGCATCAACACACGAGAGGAGATTGAATATGGATCAAAGAAAGACGACCACTGAAGGCAAATGCCCGGTGATGCACGGCGGCGTGACAGAAAGCGGTATGTCCAACATGGAGTGGTGGCCCAAGGCACTCAACCTGGACATTCTGCATCAACACGACAGCAAGACCAATCCGATGGGCGAAGGCTTCGACTATCGGGAGGAGGTCAAGAACCTTGACTTCGCCGCGCTTAAGAAAGATCTGCACGCGTTAATGACTGACAGTCAGGACTGGTGGCCGGCGGATTGGGGACACTACGGCGGTCTGATGATTCGCTTGTCCTGGCACGCTGCGGGGACCTATCGCATCGCTGACGGTCGGGGAGGTGCTGCTACCGGTAATCAGCGCTTTGCGCCCATCAACTCTTGGCCGGATAACGTCAACCTGGACAAGGCGCGCCGTCTGCTCTGGCCCATAAAGAAAAAATACGGTAACAAGCTCAGCTGGGCCGATTTGATTGCCTACGCAGGCACTATTGCTTACGAATCCATGGGTCTGAAGACCTTCGGATTTGCCTTTGGCCGCGAGGACATCTGGCATCCGGAGAAAGACATCTACTGGGGTTCGGAGAAAGAGTGGCTGGCGCCAAGCGGTAGCGAAGGCAGCCGCTACTCCGGTGAGCGCGACTTGGAGAACCCGCTGGCTGCCGTAATGATGGGGTTGATCTACGTTAACCCCGAAGGCGTAGACGGCAATCCGGATCCACTCAAGACAGCCCATGACGTGCGGGTGACCTTTGCCCGTATGGCAATGAATGACGAGGAAACCGTTGCTTTAACTGCCGGAGGTCACACGGTGGGCAAATGCCACGGCAACGGCGATGCCGGTCTACTCGGCCCTGAACCCGAAGCTGCCGACCTCGAAGATCAAGGGCTGGGCTGGATCAACAAGACAAAACGCGGTATTGGCCGCGATACCGTCACCAGCGGAATTGAAGGTGCTTGGACGACATATCCAACCAAGTGGGACAACGGCTATTTCCACCTGTTGCTCAACCACGAGTGGGAACTGAAGAAGAGCCCGGCCGGGGCGTGGCAGTGGGAACCCATCGGCATTAAGGAAGAGGACAAACCGGTCGACGTTGAAGACCCCTCGATCCGTCACAACCCGATCATGACCGATGCCGATATGGCCATGAAGATGGATCCCGAGTATCGGAAAATCTCCGAGCGTTTTTACAAAGATCCCGATCATTTCTCCGAAGTATTCGCACGGGCATGGTTCAAGCTGACGCACCGCGACATGGGACCAAAGGTCCGTTTCATCGGTCCCGACGTGCCGCAAGAAGATCTGATTTGGCAGGATCCCGTACCCGTTGGTCCCGCCGACTACAATGTCCAAGCCGTGAAGGATAAAATTGCAGCCGGCGGTCTGAGCATCAGCGAGATGGTTGCAACCGCCTGGGACAGTGCCAGGACCTTCCGTGGTTCGGATAAGCGCGGTGGCGCCAACGGCGCGCGCATCCGCTTGGCCCCTCAGAAGGATTGGGAAGGCAACGAACCGGAACGTCTGGGCAAGGTGCTGGCCGTTCTTGAGCCGATTGCCGCCGAGACCGGCGCAAGCATCGCGGATGTCATCGTACTGGCAGGCAACGTCGGTATTGAAAAAGCCGCCAAGGCTGCAGGCTTCGATGTGACGGTGCCCTTCTCACCAGGCCGCGGGGATGCAACCGATGAGATGACCGACGCGGATTCCTTCGAAGTGCTGGAACCCCTCCATGACGGCTACCGCAACTGGCTCAAGAAAGACTACGTCGTCAGCGCAGAAGAACTTCTTCTCGACCGCACACAGTTGATGGGGCTGACCGCCCATGAGATGACGGTGCTGGTTGGCGGCATGCGCGTGCTCGGCACCAACTACGGCGGCACCAGGCACGGTGTGTTCACCGAGCGCGAAGGTGCACTCACGAACGACTTCTTCGTGAACCTGACGGACATGAACCATACATGGAAGCCGTCCGGCAACAACCGGTATGAGGTTCGCGACCGCAAGACGGGTGCGCTCAAGTGGACGGCGTCACGGGTTGATCTCGTCTTCGGCTCCAATTCGATCCTTCGTTCCTATGCAGAAGTCTATGCGCAGGATGACAGTCAGGAGAAGTTCGTGCGGGATTTTATTGCGGCATGGACGAAAGTAATGAATGCCGATCGCTTTGATCCGGCTTGATTCTTGTGGCCTCTCCCCGCGCTGCTTAAGGACCGGCACCTTACGCAATCCTGTCTTCGGGATGTTGAAGAAGCTGAAATGCTTACCGCGCGGTTTACCGCACCCTGGGGTGGTCCCGAACGCACGTTATTCCAGCACCTGATGGCCATGATTGCGCATCTGGCGCAGCACAAGGGACAACTCTACTATTACCTCAAGTTGATGGGAAGGGACGTCAATACGAGTGATCTTTGGGGCGCCGGCTGAAAGGACGGCATCGTCCACCATATTTCAGGCAATAGTTCTCCAAAGGTCACGTATTAAAGCCTGACGGATTCCGTGATGGACAGCGCCGGAAAGCTTTCGGATAACGTCCTTTATCGGAAACATAATATCATAATTATGCAACGTGTGTACCGAGGAATACTCTTAGCCCTAGGTAGCGAATAGTCGAGGTTCTCGACACTCGACAGCAGCCGATAAAATTCATCATTCGGGCGATTGTGTTAAAATTCACCCAAAACCACGTTAGCATTCAGGATGCCAATCAGAAATTAATCTTGTGTCTGTTGCGTGTCTGCTGATATTCGTTGTGTGTTTCGTTCGATTTGAACTTGACAAAGTGCAATTTGCGCCTCCAGTTTATATTTGAAAGCTTTACCCTGTCCCACGATATACCCGATATAACCTCCGATTCCAGCACCCAAAATTCCAAGTAGTCCGCCTCCTGCAGTGATGCTACTACCTGAAAGGGCACCTTTAATGAGTATTGGTCCCACAGGCGCGCCAATCAGTATTCCTATAATGACTGAAACGACTATAATTCTCTGCGCACGGGCATACAACCTTTCCGCGAGCTCTTGGATAACTGCACGATCGTATGAAACCATGATTCTGTTCGTTTTTGATTGTGAATTCGATTTGGCGACGACTATATGAGAACGGCATATACCGCGCTGCAGTGTTAATCACAATAGAATTTTGGGGATTAGCTCTGGCCCCACAGGAACATATGAACGAAGTCTTGACCTCGCAACGTGCAACCCCAAGGTTCGAGTGAGACAAGTTGTACGAGTCGAAATTCGTAAAACGAGCGTCCTGAGGTAAATCGTTTTCGCAGATCTTTCCGCTGTATGCTGGTTGACACAAGCGCACTTCTGACTTGTGGTAAGCACCCTGCTTATCCAAAGTTGGCAGGAAGGTCAATGCTTTGGCCGAGCCCGGCGGCATGCCTTCAGTGGGACAGTTTTGAGCGTAGATCTGTACCTATGTTGTACCGGTCTCGACGCGGTGTGTTGTTTTTCCGCGACATGGGAGCAGACCTTTTGGTCCTTGGGGTATTCAAAGCGTCTCCGGTCCTGAATTAAGCAGATCTAGGTTGACCGGGCACAAGCTTGCAGAAACTATCGCTAAGGCATTACACGCAATAAAGAGACGGTGGCAGTGCGTGTATTGTCGATCGTGTTTAATTGCGCGTAATTGTTTGGATGACCTGGAACACCTCATAAAACCCAGAATAACAGCTATTTCTAACTTGTGATACGCGGATGATGTCAGAGCAAGACGTTCAGGCAAGACTAGTACGGAGGTCTCGCATCTAGGAAAGCTCAAGTATCCTGCTCGCCTAGTGCATTTTAGAATACCCTGATTGTGTTGTATATGCTGTTGACAGGGGAATAAACCGTTCGTAAGGTTTGTCAGAGAGGCAAGGAGCTTGCCAAGAGGCGCGAGGAATAAGGAAGCGCGCGACCAGCAGATCTCGGGTAGTTCGAACGGAGATTCTTTGAACCAGTTGTTTCACCCACCGAATCGCGAGAATGCTATGCAATTCACATACCGATGCATCGTGGCCGCCATGATAGCAGCTTCAATGCTGACGAGCCCGGCCCTAAGAGCTCAATCGCTACGTCTCGAAACGCCTGAACTTGGCGGTTGGTCATCTCCTGTTCATTCGGATGATGACGGCAGGTTGTATGCGAATTCTTACAGTGTCAGGATTAGTCGAGGCGCTTGGAGGACACTTCCAACAACTGCAACAATAAACCCCGAGAATCTGCCCGAAGGCGCGAGGGAGACCAAAGAATTATTAAGCCGGTTGGTCCTCAAATATGGTGCCGTGAGAATGGAGCGTACCTTTCCTTTTGCGCATCCTTCCGATTCGCTCAGACGGAATATTCGAACTGGAGATCTGGTAGTGGTCCACGACCAATCACGCCTGTTCAACCTCATATTTGACAAACCAGCAAGTATTGAGAATGTGCTAAATGACGTGCGAGAGAACAAGAGAGTGGTTGAAGTAATTGAGCCTCCCATTCTCGCGATACCGACCGACACACCGAATGATTGGGGCTACAACACCAATGTTCAATGGAGTCTTTTTGCGATCAACGCTGATCCAGCATGGGATATTACGCACGGCTCTTCCCAATCGGGGCCAGTTACAATTGGCATATCAGAGGCCTCCGATGCCGTACGCGCCATCCACGTTGATCTCGACTCGAAGCTAACCCTGCATCCGTCAAGGTCAAACTGGACCGAACATGGTAATTGGGTTGCCGGGATGGCAGGGGCCGAAACTGACAATCAAGACTGGCATGCCAGCTTGGGTTGGGACATCAATCTGCGTGGATATAATGCCAGTGACGCTGGGATTCTAAACGCCGTAAATGATGGTGTAGACGTAATCAATATGAGCTGGATTTGGCCATATTACTACAATCACACCCTCATTCGAGATGCAATAGAAGATGCGCTTACTGTTGGGATTGTAGTTGTTGCGGGAGCGGGCAATGATCCGCCACAAATTACATCTCTGAGCTATTGTTCTGGTCCGCCTTGTGCAGTCGCTCCGGCTGCATATGCCTATCCTAATTTGAATGCGCAGGTTATTGCTGTAGCTGCCACGGACATAAACGATGAGTACTACGACAACTGTAGCCCTGCGAATCTGTGTCCATACAACTGGAGCCCCGGTACCAATCCCATTACAGACCAAGAGGGCGCATTTATCGATGTTGCAGCTCCAGGAATTGCAGTTCGAGTGCTTCATGTAAATCCAGATGGCACCCCGAACTCGGTTACGCGCACAGGCACTTCTATGGCTGCGCCGTTGACGGCGGCGTTGGCGGGATTGATGATTTCCGTTGATCCAACAATCACGCCGCCAGAGGTTTTTGACAACCTAATATCTACTACGTTTAAGGCGAATGCGGCTGAGTACCCGTATAACGTCATAGGCGAAGGTGGCAATACCTGGAATCAACGGCTCGGATACGGAAGAATCGACGCAGCAGCTGCACTTGCCTCTGTATTGGGCCCTGGTACGTGTCCTACTGGATACTCGTGCCTTGACATTGGCTCCCCGGCCCACTCAGGGTTTACAAACACCGTTGGAAATACGGTGAGCGTATCGGGTGGAGGGGACATTTGGTCCAACGATGACGACTTCCACTTCGTGCACTTCGCGGTAGACGGTGACATCGACTACAAGGTTCGCGTGACATCGCTCACTGGAGGAGATCCCAACTATGCCAAGGCCGGCGTTATGATTCGCGAATCACTTACGCGGACGGCCAGAAACGCCTACGCGCTGATCCTTCCTGACGACGGCTCCCCAGCCGGCTGGTTTCAGCGGAGAACATCAACAGGCGGCACCACCTACAAATCTGGTATATATGGCACCCATGCCCCACCGGAATGGGTTCGTATTGTACGCCAGGGCAACAACTTCTCAGCGTATGCCTCTGACATAGACGGATCGTGGGTACAGATTGGGCCTACTGTCAGTATCCCAATGAGCAGTTCTGCATTTGTTGGAGTTGCTGTTACAAGCTCGGTCAATAAGCCGGTCGCCACTGCTACGATTACCGATCTTCCCCCAGCGGGTAGCAATCCTCCGCCATCTGGTGGTTGCCCGGTTGGATACACCTGTGACGATGTGGGCTTTCCGAATCAGACAGGATCTACATCAACCACACCGGGTGGATTAGTCAACGTAACTGGTGCCGGCGATATATGGTCCTCAGGAGACGACTTCCATTACGCATACTACTCTGTCACGGGCGATATCGACTATAGGGCTCGGGTGGTGTCTCTTACCGGAGGGAGTACGAGCTATGCGAAAGCTGGTGTCATGATAAGGGAGAGCCTCAATACAGGATCTAAGAACGCGTACGCATTGGTTCTTCCTGACGACGGCTCACCCGCGGGCTGGTTTCAGCGGAGAACAACCACGAACGGCACCACCGACAAAACTGGTGTTTATGGCACCCACGCTCCACCGGAGTGGGTTCGCATTGTGCGCCAGGGCAATAATTTCTCGGCGTATGCCTCAAACACGAATGGTTCGTGGACGCAGATTGGCAGCACTGTCTCGATATCTATGAGCAATACCGTACTTGTCGGCTTGGCCGTTACCGGTACAGGAGGAAACCCTGCTGCAACCGCCACTTTTGAAAGCGTCCCCGCCGGAGGATCCTCGAAAGCACTTCACGCATTTCTGGGAGAGGAGATTCCCGAGGAGCCAGAGTTGAGACAGAACTATCCAAATCCTTTCAACCCAACGACTCGGTTTGAATTCTCTCTCCCAAAGAGAGCGGCCATAAAGATAATCGTGTATGATGCTATAGGTCGAAAAGTTGAAACTCTTGCCGACCGCCAGTTCGCAAGGGGTATTCACAGTGTTGTTTTTGATGCATCCCACCTTCCGAGCGGACTTTACTTTGCGGTCATGGAGGCTGGCGATCAGCGTTTGGTCCAGAAAATGATGCTAGCCAAATGATACACCTCTTCAAGACTCTAGTGGTAGCATCGCGGCTACCAGCAATAAGCGTAGTTACGGTATGCGCAGCAGTCACGTTTGGTGCTGTGGTCGTCAATTCGTTTGACCTTGTCGACGGTACTTGGTCAGATGGATTTGGCAGCCCAGGTATGGTTGGATCAGTCACTTCAATCGGAGAAGATAACGCGCATATCTGGGTAGCTGGAACTGGATGGATTGGGGGTGCGCGCATCGATGGAGCGGCGCGATATGAGAAAGACATGCACGTCTGGCATGACGCCGGATCGTTCAACGGTTCCATCAATTCGTTTGTCTCCGCTCCGGGCGGACTTCTTGCCGCCGGCAGCTTCTCTTCAATAGATGGCATAGAGGTGCACGGCTTGGCTCTCTGGTCAGGTGAAGGATGGTCAGAGTTCCTCGGGGGGGCGGAAGGAGACGTGCGGTGTTTAGACGTTGCTGGCGATTCGTTGCTGATTGGCGGGGACCTTCAGCGTGTCGGAGGCGAAGTCGAAGTCTCGCAGGTAGCCCTCTGGGATGGTGCAATGTGGCTGGGATTGGAAGGGGGAACAGACGGCCAAGTTGCGGACTGCCACATTCTAACGAGTGGTCAAGTTGTTGTCGGAGGCAGGTTTAAACAAGCGGGGGCCGCATCTGTCTCTAATGTTGCCGTGTGGGATGGCGCAACATGGGACAGTTTGGATGGCGGGGTAGATGGAATCCATAGCACGTGGATTGCACGTCTTTTGCCACTTTCATCCGATTCGCTGATTGTAGCTGGGCGATTTGATACAGCAGGCGGCATCGATGCCAGGACTTTGGCTCTCTGGACAGGGGAGACCTGGACCGGTCTTCTTGGTGACGACCACTCCATTCTCGTTGCAGACCAGTTGGCATCCTCCGAAAGTGACATCCTTTTGGGGTCGGAATTCACCTTGTACAAATTGAGCAATGGTGATTCCCTAACGGTTCTTCTTGACGCTGGGGGAAAAGAAATCACCTCCCTCTATTCCTTCTCCGATGGCAAAACTGGAGTCGGGATGCGGATGGGTGCTGTTCCGACTAAGCAGATTACAGATAGACCGATCGGAGACTTCCTAATATATGATCCGGCAGGAAGCTGGGATATTCTAGGCTCAGAGACAATGAACGGCATCACTGGAGCGGTGTGCCGGGTGGAAAGCGATGGATCAGCAGCCTACATCTTTGGAGATCTGCAATTTCTCGGGCTTGAACCAGCGATATCATCTCTATACAAGTGGACAGGCCGTAAATGGCAAGCGCTCGATGACCGCGAGGGTCGGCTAAGCGCAATAGAGGCCGACGCTCAGTCTAGTACGCTCTATTCTGTTTTCAGCGGGATTACGCCAGAGAGCAATTGGATTGTGAGCCGCAGGGTCGCGGACACCTGGGAAGACCTCGCTTCGTTTGATGGAATGGTCTCATACATTTCTGCGGCAGGAGACATACTGGTGGTAGCAGGACCGTTCGATTCCGTGACGAATAGCGACGGGATCACGCTTCCGGCAAACGGAATCTCAATCAGGCAAGACGATCTGTGGTCCGCTCTCGGAGAAGGCTTATCTGGGACAGTGACGGCAGTTTCAATTGTGGCCGGCAAACCCTACGTGGCAGTAGCGAGTGGCGCATACGAGCGTGTAGTCAAAATGTGGGACGGCTCAGAATGGGTGCAGGTTGGCGACCTGTTGGTGGGTGGCGGTATCGATAAGATTGTTGACTATGGTGGCAAGGTAGTCCTGCTTGGTGATCTCTATGGTGCAGCCTCAGACCTCAGTACAACTGTTGCCGATTTACAGGACGAGAGATGGGTCCAACTTGGCGACGGTCCTCCGGGCCCCCAAGGGATTTGGGGTTATGAATATGGTCGCGAAGGCGAATTGTGGGTGGGCGGAAGCGTATTCATTGATGGCACGTGGGAAAGCGTGATTTACACAGATCCGCAAGGCATTAGACCAGTAGTTACCGGAATCGCGCGGCTTGATGACACTATATTCTTTGGTGGTAGCTTCACTGAAGTCGGATCCGTATCAGACGGGATTGCGCGTGTGCCTAGCGTTGGGTTTGCGGCACTGAATCCGTATCCACTTCTGGGGTCTCCGCACGAACAGCCAGTACGGAATCCCGAGGTGACTGCTTATCCAAATCCATTCCAAAGCCGGGTCGTTCTTGACATGTCAAGACTCAATGGCTTAATGCGCGTTGAGGCATTCGACATAAGTGGACGGAGGGTATTACTTCGAGAGGCAACGAAGGGTGCGCTTGAGATTGATACAAGCGGCTGGGCGCCCGGGCTGTACTTCTTTTCGTTTGCTGGACCCGACCAGAGTGGGGTATTGCCGGGAATGTGTGTTCGGTAGCGGAGCAAGGGTATCGTTTCAGCCGTCACTCGCGAATTTGTCTCCAGGCCGACCCCGTGGAGAGGGTTCTGGCCAAGTCTTTTCCGTGTGGAAATTGGTTGACCGGGCACTAGCTTGCAGAAACTATCGCTAAGGCATTACACGCAATAAAGAGACGGTGGCAGTG